>NZ_JAZDCT010000004.1:0-250873 GCF_036324045.1 Pseudomonas carassii
TCATACCTTATGAAAATTTTTCTGTAGCAAGCCTTGTAATCGAATATCCCGGCCTCATGTATGTGTCACCGCAAGGTTTCTGGTGGCGACACCAGACATGACATAGGTGGTTCGCCCTGTGCGGGCCACGCCCGGCAAGGCCGGATCGAATCAACCCGCCGGTGTCGACACCGGCCGATGAAAACCACAATTTGGGAGAGATCGACAATGAAGCTTCGTCCTCTGCATGACCGCGTCGTCATCCGTCGCAGCGAAGAAGAATCGAAAACCGCTGGCGGTATCGTCCTGCCGGGTTCGGCCGCTGAAAAACCAAACCGCGGCGAAGTCGTTGCCGTCGGCACCGGTCGTATCCTGGACAACGGCGAAGTACGCGCGCTGGCCGTGAAAGTGGGTGACAAAGTGGTTTTCGGCCCTTACTCGGGCAGCAACACCGTGAAAGTCGATGGCGAAGACCTGCTGGTCATGGCCGAGAACGAAATCCTGGCCGTTATCGAAGCCTGATTTCCCCGACTTCCCGTTACTCCAAAGAATTCCAAGGATTAAACGATCATGGCTGCTAAAGACGTAAAATTCGGCGATTCCGCCCGTAAGAAAATGCTGGTTGGTGTCAACGTTCTGGCTGACGCGGTAAAAGCGACCCTGGGCCCGAAAGGCCGCAATGTGGTCCTGGCCAAGAGCTTCGGCGCGCCGACCATCACCAAGGACGGCGTTTCCGTCGCCAAAGAGATCGAGCTCAAAGACGCTTTCGAGAACATGGGCGCCCAGCTGGTCAAGGAAGTCGCTTCCAAGGCCAACGACGCTGCCGGTGACGGCACCACCACCGCTACCGTCCTGGCTCAGGCCATCGTCAACGAAGGCCTGAAAGCCGTCGCTGCCGGCATGAACCCGATGGATCTGAAGCGCGGTATCGACAAGGCCACTGCTGCCGTTGTTGCCGAACTGAAAAACCTGTCCAAGCCATGCGCCGACTCCAAGGCCATCGCTCAGGTCGGCACCATCTCCGCCAACTCCGACAACTCCATCGGTGAAATCATCGCCGAAGCCATGGAAAAAGTCGGTAAAGAAGGCGTGATCACCGTTGAAGAAGGCTCGGGCCTGGAAAACGAACTGTCCGTCGTAGAAGGCATGCAGTTCGACCGTGGCTACCTGTCGCCGTACTTCGTCAACAAGCCGGACACCATGGTTGCAGAGCTGGAAGGCGCGCTGCTGCTGCTGGTCGACAAGAAGATCTCCAACATCCGTGAGCTGCTGCCAGTACTGGAAGCCGTTGCCAAGGCCGGCCGTCCGCTGCTGATCGTTGCCGAGGACGTCGAGGGCGAGGCTCTGGCCACCCTGGTGGTCAACAACATGCGCGGCATCGTCAAGGTTGCCGCGGTCAAGGCCCCGGGCTTCGGCGACCGCCGCAAGGCCATGCTGCAGGACATCGCCGTCCTGACCGGCGGTACCGTAATCTCCGAAGAGATCGGCCTGTCCCTGGAAACCGCCACCCTGGAGCACCTGGGTAACGCCAAGCGTGTGATCCTGTCCAAGGAAAACACCACCATCATCGACGGTGCTGGCGAAGAAGCCGACATCCAGGCTCGCGTCACCCAGATCCGCGCCCAGGTTGCCGACACCACTTCGGACTACGACCGTGAGAAGCTGCAAGAGCGTCTGGCCAAGCTGGCTGGCGGTGTTGCCGTGATCAAGGTCGGTGCCGGTACCGAAGTTGAGATGAAAGAGAAGAAAGCCCGCGTCGAAGACGCCCTGCACGCTACCCGTGCAGCCGTCGAAGAAGGCGTGGTGCCTGGCGGTGGTGTTGCCCTGGTTCGCGCCCTGGCTGCCATTGTCAACCTGAAGGGCGACAACGAAGACCAGAACGTCGGTATCGCCCTGCTGCGTCGCGCCGTCGAAGCCCCGCTGCGCCAGATCACTGCCAACGCCGGCGACGAGCCAAGCGTTGTCGCTGACAAGGTCAAGCAAGGTTCGGGCAACTTCGGCTACAACGCCGCTACCGGCGAATACGGCGACATGATCGAGATGGGTATCCTGGACCCAGCCAAGGTCACCCGTTCGGCCCTGCAAGCCGCAGCTTCGATCGGCGGTCTGATGATCACCACCGAAGCCATGGTTGCCGACCTGCCGGAAGACAAGCCAGCTGCTGGCATGCCTGACATGGGCGGCATGGGTGGCATGGGCGGCATGATGTAAGCCAGCCTTACCCCCTGCGCCAAGGAAAGCCCCGGTTCGCGAGAACCGGGGCTTTTTCATTTACCTCAAGGTGCAGTGGGGCTGCCTTGCAGCCCTTTCGCGGCACAAGGCCGCTCCTACAGGAAATCGCATTACCCTGTAGGAGCGGCCTTGTGCCGCGAAAGGGCCGTAAGGCGGCCCCGGCGATACAGCACCAGGTAGTACGACCCCAGCCCGATCAACCAGCAGAACACCGCCGTCCACACGTTGTGCGACAGGAAATGTGCGCCCTGCATCATCCGTCCGATCGACAGTACCGAGCCGGCCACGAAGGCCACCGCCAGCGCTACCCTTGCCAGGCGCGGACGGCGGTCGCGCAGCATGAAGAACAAGCCGAACAGGCAGAATCCGGTCGCGGCATGCCCACCCGGCCAGCACAGTCCGGGCTTGTCGGTGGCAGGGCGCGGCTCCAGCAGCTTGCTGTAGGTTTCCTTGCCGCCGAACTGGGTCAGGCTCCATGGGCATTGCACCTGGGTCACCTTCTTCAGTGGCGTGACGAAGGCGGTCGACAGCCCCAGCGCCAACACCAGGCAACCCAGCTCGCGGCGCCAGCCCAGCAGCCGCTGCCAGAAGAAACTCAGGGCGAAGCCGACCACGGCCAGCAGCCCGAAGATGATCACGCCCTGCTTGACCCGGTCATGCAGGATGGTTTCCAGCAGATAGCTGTGGCGACCGATGAACTGACTGGCAACCGGGTCGTAGAACAGGTTGGCCACATCCATGTCCAGCGATGTCCATTCGAGCAGGATCAAGGCCATGGCGGTGACGAAAGGGATGCCCAGGTAAAGCCACGGGTTGATCGGGCGAGGGCGCACGGATGCCTGCATGGTGACTCCAGAGGATGGAAAAGACCGTGCATTGTCAGGTGCCCGCTATCCTGAGTGCGTGAATGATCGGTGAAAAAACTGTCAAGTTCGGTGATTTCGAGCCAGGGCATGGCACCATGCAGGCATTGGCCGTAAGCTGCGCCTGCCGCGCCCGGCGAAGCGCCGCACAGGAGACCTCGATGCGCATTCTTTTGGTTGAAGACAACCGCGATATTCTGGCCAACCTGGCCGACTACCTCGGCATGAAGGGCTACACCGTCGACTGTGCCCAGGATGGCCTGTCCGGCCTGCACCTGGCAGCGACCGAACACTACGACCTGATCGTGCTCGACATCATGTTGCCGGGCATCGATGGCTACACGCTGTGCAAGCGTCTGCGCGAGGATGCCCGGCGCGACACGCCGGTGATCATGCTCACCGCCCGCGACCAGCTGGACGACCGCCTGCAAGGCTTCCGCTCGGGCGCGGACGATTACCTGCTCAAGCCGTTCGCGCTGTCCGAGCTGGCGGCGCGTATCGAGGCGGTACTGCGTCGTGCCCAGGGCGGTGGCCGGCGTACCCTGCAGGTCGCCGACCTGAGCTACGACCTCGATACCCTGGAGGTGACCCGCCAGGGGCGCCTGCTCAAGCTCAACCCGGTTGGCCTGAAATTGCTGGCCGTGCTGATGCAGAAGAGCCCCCATGTGTTGCGCCGTGAGGTGCTGGAGGAAGCGCTGTGGGGCGACGATTGCCCGGACAGCGACAGCCTGCGCAGTCACGTCCACCAGTTGCGCCAGGTGATCGACAAGCCGTTCGACAAGCCCCTGCTGCATACCGTCCATGGCGTCGGCTATCGCCTCGCCGAGGGACGCGATGGAGTTTAAGCAGAGCCTTGCCCAGCGGATCATCATCGCTTTCGCGCTGATGAGCGCGCTGGTGGCCGGAGCCTTCGCCTTCGGCATCGTCGCCACGGTGCATCTGGTCGAGGAACGCTTGATCTCGTCGGTGCTCGGCGGTGACCTGCAGCGCCTGCTGCGCATGGACAGCGTCAGCGACTGGAGCCACCGGCCACGCCCCGACCAGCTGTTCTATTTCAGCGGCGGGCGCGATGACTTCGAGTTGCCCAAGGACCTGCGTCACCTGGAGGCAGGCTTCCACGAGGTGTTTCGCGACCAGCTCTCGTACCATGCCATGGTCGAGATCGTCGACGGCCGGCGCTATGTGCTGTTGCAGGACCAGAGCGATTTCGAGGAGCGCGAGCGGGTGCTGTTCGCCGTGGTGGTGGTCGGCTTCGTGCTCAGTCTGGCCCTGGCGGTGATACTCGGCTGGTTGCTGGCGCGGCGGGTGATGGCGCCGGTGATCCGTCTGGCGCGCCAGGTCCGCCACCGTGACCAGTTGCTGGGCCTGGCGCCGCCGTTGGCGCCGGACTACGCGGCGGACGAGGTCGGTCAACTGGCCGTCGCCTTCGACGACACCCTGGGGCGCCTGCGCGATGCCCTGACCCGCGAGCGGCTGTTCACCAGCGACGTCAGTCATGAGCTGCGCACGCCGCTGATGGTCTTGGCGACCTCGTGCGAGTTGCTGATGGAAAACCCCGGCCTCGATGGGCGGGCGCGCAGCCAGGTCGAACGCATCGCCCGGGCGACCGAGGAAATGCGCGAACTGGTGAAGACTTTCCTGATGCTGGCCCGTGCCCAGCGCGATGAAGGCGCCATCGCATCACGGGCAACCTTGCGTGAGGTGGGCGACGACCTGATCGGCGTATGGCGCGACACCATCGAACAGAAGGGCCTGGCGCTTTACTACGACGGCCGGATCAGCGCCAGCCCGGTGCTGTACAACGCCACGTTCCTGCAGTCGGTGATGGGTAACCTCTTGCGCAACGCGGCGCATTACACCGACAGCGGCTATATCCGTCTGAGCCTTGAGGCCAACGGCTTCAGTGTCGAGGATAGTGGCGTGGGGATTCCGGAGGAACAGCGCGAGGCGATGTTCCGGCCGTTCGTGCGAGGCGACGAGCGCCGTGGCGAGGGCCTGGGCCTGGGGTTGTCGCTGGTGCAACGCATCTGTGACGATCAGGGCTGGCGCGTCACCCTGACCGCGACGCTGCCCCATGGCTGCCGCTTCCAGGTGGACCTGAGCCAGGGCACCAAAGTGATGCAGGACGGTGAAGGCCGGGATGGGCTATTGGATCCTGATTAACGTCCTGTAACACCTGCATTTGGCGCTTACAGATTTTTCACATCGACATGACCTGATTCCAACGCTTGCCTACCTAAGGTGAGCGCACTGGAGTCAGGAGATGTCCAATGCGTAGCCCCATCAAACTCGAATTCTCGGACAAGTACGACCGCAATCACGCTCGGGAGTACTTCCTCAAGCACCAGGATGGCCTGGCTCGGCGCCTGTCCCACCAGCGTGACGAGCAATTGGCCCGGCGTGCCCTGGCGCTGGCCGGCGAGCCTGGTCTGGTGCTCGACCTGCCCTGCGGCGCCGGACGTTTCTGGCCACTGCTGGCCGAAAAGGCCAACCGCGTGATCATCGGTGCCGATAATTCGGCGGCGATGATCGAGACAGCCTGTGCGTCACAACCGCCAGAGGTGGTTGCGCGGGTACGCCCTTTGCAGACTTCTGCGTTCGCCATCGACCTGCCGGACAACGCAG
Organism: Pseudomonas carassii; assembly: GCF_036324045.1. NCBI lineage: Bacteria > Pseudomonadati > Pseudomonadota > Gammaproteobacteria > Pseudomonadales > Pseudomonadaceae > Pseudomonas > Pseudomonas carassii. Next base: position 5,700 of record NZ_JAZDCT010000004.1, read on the forward strand.
TCGACAGCATCTTTTGCATGCGCCTGTTCCACCATATCGGCGACCCGGCCCACCGAAAGACAATACTCTCGGAATTTCAAAGGGTTAGCAGAGATAGCGTGATCCTCTCTCTGTGGGTGGATGGCAATTTCAAGGCCTGGCGACGTCGCAAGCTCGAAGCCAGGCGCAGTGCCCGGGCGACGCAGGACAGCTATCAGAACCGCTTCGTGTTACCGGCGGCTACAGTTGAAGAAGAATTTGCGTCAGCGGGATTCAGAATTCAGGAACGACTCGACTTTCTGCCGTTCTATGCCATGTGGCGAGTGTACGTATTGCGCAAGGGGTAATGAGTGATGGCGGTAGCCCAGAATCAGTCCAGGCAGTTCGACTACTACTGGCAGCAGCAGGGGGAGTGGGTCGAAGAGCCCAACCAGCGGCGTGGCGGCGAGAGTGGCGTGCAGCGCCTGAGCGACGGCGATGGGCATCTGCTGTATGCCAAACGTCAGGTCGGGCACATCTACCGCAGCCTGTTGCATCCGTTCGGGCGACCCACGGTGCTGCGCGAACTCGATGCGCTGAACAGTTTCGAGCAACTGGGCGTGCGGGTACCGCGAATCGTCTACGCCGGGGCCGAGCGGGACGCGGATCATCAGTGGCGGGCGTTGCTGGTCAGCGAGGCGCTCGATGGTTTCGTCGACCTCGATGCCTGGCATGCCTCCGGGGCCCGTGAGCATTACCCGCAGGCGGTGCACGAGCGCATGCTCAAGGACCTGGCGGACAACCTGGCGCGCATGCACCTGGGGCATTGGCAGCATGGCTGCCTGTATGGCAAGCATGTGTTCGTCAAGGTGCTGGGTGAGGGCGAGCAGGCGCGGGTGGAAGTGGCGTTGCTGGACCTGGAGAAGTGCCGGCGGCGGATCAGTTGCCAGCGGGCGGCCTCTAACGACCTGCGGCAGCTGCGCCGCCACTCGTCGTTCAACGAGGCGGAATGGCAGACCTTGCTCTATTTTTACCAAATGGCGTTTGGCAGCGCGGTCAAAGGTTTAGAGCAATGAAACTAGAAATCGCTCGAGCTTTATTCCTGGTCGCGGCGTTGGCGGTGACCACGGCGGCGGCGGCGGCCTGGGAGCAGCCGCGGCCTACGGTTTTCAGCAAGGCTGAGGTCGGTGGGGTGTGTCCGTTGCCACGGGTGGCCAGGGAAGAGCGGGGGCGGGCTGAGCCGGATCATGATCTTCTGTTGTTCTTGTTTGGGATGAGGCAGGGGTTGCGGCCGTTTGGTTGACGTGGGTTTTGTGTTTTGCGCCAGGGGTTTATTTATGGATCTCTGGCGTTTGTTTGTTTGGGGTTCATAGTTGGTTGGTTGGTTGGTTGGTGTTTGTTTTTGAAGCTTTATGCGCATTCATTTGCGATGTCGACGATTATTCACCTTTCCGCCCTTACGGCGGGTAACTTTTTGAAGGATCAAAAAGTCACCAAAAAATCCTCGCTCCATTCATCCGGCCCTACGCTCCGGCCTTGCTCCCGGGAGGACCGCGCTGCAGGGCCCATCCTGGGCCCCAGCGCTTGACGGGCATCCATGCCCGTCACCTCCCTCCGCAAGTCCTACGTTCGGCCTCCTGAAGTCGCGAAGTTACGAGCGGCGCCTGGACTGGCGCAGCTGTCGCTAGTTGGTTTTTAGTTGATCTCTCGATTGTTTAGCGGGGCAAGCCCGCTCCCACGCAATAGTCGCCGTTATATATACCCCTGTAGGAGCGGGCTCGTCCCGCGAAAGGGCCGGAACAGCCAATACATAACTAACTGTCAAACAACTAACTTCGCATCTCTTGCTCTTGATCTTGCTCTTGCTTCTAAGCGCGCGGTAGTTCAGGCAACACCAATTGCGACTTCAGGAGGCCGAGCGGAGTTCTTGCGGAGGGAGGTGACGGGCATGGATGCCCGTCAAGCGCTGCGCCCCTGGATGGGGCGTTCAGCGCGGTCCTCCCGGGAGCAAGAACGGAGCGAGGGAACCCCGGAGCGAAGCGCAGGGGCCGGATGAACGGAGCGGAACGGTTTTGCCTACTTTTTCCACGAGAAAAGTAGGCCGCCGTAAGGGCGGAAAGGTGACTAAATGTCGGCATCGTCTATGAATGCGCATACAAAACTCAAAACAATCACCCACGAACAGCAACCCGTCCCTTATGCGCCAAAACACTATAAATACAAGGCAAAACAAACAACGTAAACAACGTCCCAACCGACATCCCGGTAGCAATCACCATCCCGATATCAAACCGACTGACCGCCCCGGCCCCAGAGGCCAAAATCAAGGGCACCATGCCAAATACCATGGCCGCCGTGGTCATCAGCACCGGCCGCAGGCGAATCGCGGCAGCTTCCTCAATCGCCTCCCGTACCCCAAGCCCCCGCTCATCCCGTAGCTGATTGGCAAACTCGACAATCAGAATCCCATGCTTGGTGATCAGCCCGATCAGGGTCACCAACCCCACCTGGGTATAGATGTTCATGCTCGAAACCCCAAGGAACAAAGGCAACAACGCCCCGCAGATCGACAACGGCACCGTCACCAGAATCACCAGCGGATCCCGAAAACTCTCGAACTGCGCCGCCAGCACCAGGAAGATGATTGCCAGCGCCAGACCGAAGGTCACCCACAACGCGCTGCCCTCCTGGACGAACTGCCGCGCCGTCCCGGCATAGTCCAGCGAGAACCCCTCGGGCGCCTCCTCGCGGGCGATGGCGCGCACGGTTTCCAGGGCCTCGCCCATGCTCACCAGCGGCACCCCTTGGATGATCGCCGAGTTCAACTGCTGGAACTGATTGAGCTGGCGCGGCCGGGCGCGGTCGCTGAGGGTGATCAGCGTCGAGAGCGGCAGCAACTGGCCCTGCTCGTTCTTCACGTAGTAGTTGTTCAGCCAGCCAGGGTTGGCACGGTACGGCCGTTCGACCTGGGCGATGACCTTGTAGCTGCGGCCCTCAAGGGTGAAGCGGTTGATCTCGGCCTCGCCCAGCAAGGTCGCCAGGGTGCTGCCCAGGGTGTCCATCGACACCCCCATCTGCGCCGCCTTGGCGCGGTCGATGTCGATCACCACCTCGGGCTTGTCGAAGGCCAGGTCGATGTCGAGGAAGGCAAACTTGCCCGACGCCTGGGCGCGCTCCTTGACCCGCTGGGCCACCTCCAGCAGGGCCGGGTAGTCACCGGCGGTGTTGATCACCAGCTGGAACGGCAGGCCCTCGCCGGTGCCGGGCAGCGACGGCAGGTTGAAGCCGAAGATCTGCAGCCCGCCGATCTGCTCAAGCTCCGCCTGCACCAGCGGCAACAACTGCATCTGCGTGCGCTCGCGCTCGTTCCAGGGCTTGAGCAGGAAGCCGCCGATCCCGCTCTGCACACCGTTGAAACCGTTGATCTGGAACGACGAGTAGTACTCGGGGAAGCGCTTGAAGATCGGCGTGAACTGGTCGGTGTAGGCGTTGAGGTAGTCCAGGTTGGCGGTCTGCGGTGAACTGCTCATCATGAAGATCACCCCCTGGTCCTCCTCCGGCGCCAGTTCGTTGCGGGTGAACATCAGCAACACCGGGATCAGGCACAGGATCAGCACGGCGAACACCAGCACCACCGGGCGGCTGTTCAGGGTGCCGTGCAGCAGGCGCTGGTAACGCACCTTGAGCGCGTCGAAGATCAGGTCCAGGCGGTGGGCCAGGCCACTGGGATTCTGCTCGTGGCGCAACAGCAGGGCGCACATCATCGGTGACAGGGTGAGGGCGACGATCCCGGAGATGACCACCGCCCCGGCCAGGGTCAGGGCGAACTCCTTGAACAGGGCACCGGTCAGCCCGGTGAGAAAACCGATGGGCGCGTACACCGCGGCCAGGGTGATGGTCATCGACACCACCGGCAGGGCGATCTCGCGGGCGCCTTCCAGGGCTGCGTCGAAGGGCGTCTTGCCTTCCTCGATATGACGGTGGATGTTTTCCACCACGACGATCGCGTCGTCCACCACCAGGCCGATGGCCAGCACCATGGCCAGCAGCGTCAGCAGGTTCAGCGAGTAGCCCATCATCTGCATGAAGAACAGCACGCCGATCATCGACAGCGGGATGGTCACCACCGGGATCACCACCGAGCGCAGGGCGCCGAGGAACAGGAACACCACGACGATGACGATCAGCACCGCTTCGCCGAGGGTCTTGATCACCTCGTCGATGGACGCCTGGATGAACAGGGTGGCGTCGTAGGCAATGGACACCTTGAGGCTCGAAGGCAGTTCCTCTTCCAGCTGCGGCATGATCCGTCGCACTTCCTTGATCACCTCCAGCGGGTTTGCCGCCGGCGTGGCCTTGATGCCGATGTACACCGATGGCGTGCCGTCGAACGAACTGACCGTGTCATAGTTTTCCGCGCCCATTTCCACCCGTGCCACGTCGCCCAGCAGTACCCGGCTGTCGCCGCTGGTCTTGACCGGTAGGGCAGCGAAGGCCTCGGCGGATTTCAGCTCGGTGGTGGCGTTGATGCTGGTGACCACGTACTCGCCCTTCACCTCGCCGGCGGCGGAAAGGAAGTTGTAGCGGCGCACGGCGTTGGTCACGTCCACCGCCGACAGGCCGAAGCCGGCCAGCTTCACCGGGTCGATCCAGATGCGCATGGCGAACACCTGGTTGCCGAGGATCTCGGCCTCGGCCATGCCGGGCAAGGTGGCCAGCTTGGGCTGGATGACCCGGGACAGGTAGTCGGTGATCTGCGGGTTGCTCATCTCGTTGCTGTAGAAGCTGATGTACATCAGCGCCGAGGCATCGGCGGCCTCCTTGCTCAGCACCGGGTCCTCGGAATCCTGGGGCAGCTTGTTGCGCACCTCGTTGGCCTTGGCCAGCAACTGGGTGAACAGGCGGTCGGTGTCGGCGCCGATCCGCGCGTAGACCGAAATGATCGAGAAGTTCTGCCGGCTCACCGAGGTCATGTAGTCGATGCCGTCGGCGCTGGCCAGGCTCTGCTGCAAGGGCTGGGTGATGTAGCCCTGGATGGTCTCGGCATTGGCCCCAGGGTAGGCGGTGGTCACGGTGATCAGGGCGTTTTCCATCTGCGGGTACTGGCGGATCTGCAGCTTGCTCCAGGCCTGCAGGCCGAGCAGCAGGATCAGCAGGCTGACCACGCAGGCCAGCACCGGGCGGCGGATGAACGGGTCGGTGAACGCCATGGCCGCCTCCCGTTCACTTCGCGCCGGGCGCGGTGGGCTTGAGGGCAGTGTCGGCGCTGATGCGGATCGCCGCGCCGGGACTCAGCTTGAGCTGGCCGGCGGTGACCACCTGATCGCCGGCCTGCAGCCCCTTGAGCACCACGACCCAGCCCTCGCGACGCTCGCCGGTCTGCACGGTGAGCTGCTCGGCGATCAGTTGCGGTTGGCCGTTGGCGTCGCGTTGGGGCTGGCCGTCCTCGCCCTTTTTCTCGCTGACCCGGTATACCGAGTTGCCATAGAGGGTGTAGGTGATGGCGTTCTCCGGCACCACTACCAGCGGCTGTGGGTCGGGCAACAGCACTTGCAGGCTGGCGAACATGCCCGGCAGCAGCTTGCCCTCGGGGTTGGCCAGGGTGGCACGGACCAGCAGGTTGCGGGTGCTTTCCTCGACCTTGGGGTTGATCGCGCTGAGGCTGGCGGGGAAGGTCTGCTCGGGGTAGGCGGCCACCTGTGCCAGCACTCGCTGGCCGAGGCTCAGGTGCGGCAGCGCCTGCTCGGGCACATTGAAGTCGACGTAAAGGCTGGACAGGTCCTGCAGGGTGGCGATCACCGTGCCGCTGGCCAGGTAGGCACCGACGTCCACCTGGCGGATGCCGATGGTGCCGCTGAACGGGGCGTTGATGCTCTTTTTCGCCAGCGAGGCCTTGAGCTGTTCGACCACCGCCTGGTTACGCCGGTACTGGGTGGTGAGGCGGTCGAACTCGCCGCGGGAGATGGCCGAATCACCGACCAGTTGGCTGCCACGGCCAAAGTCGACCTTGGCCAGCCCCAAGTCGGCCTGGGCGGTGCCGAGCAGGGCGGTCTCCTGGTCGCTGTCCAGTTGCAGCAGCAACTGGCCTGCCTTCACCTGTTGCCCGGACTCGAAGTGCAGCGACTTTACCGTGCCGGCGACTTCCAGGCTCAGCTCCACGCCTTGATAGGCCTTGAGGCTACCGACCGCCGGCAGGCGTTCCTGCCACTGGCGCAGCTCGGCCTGGGCCGCAGCCACGCTCACCGGCGGCCGGGGCTGCGAGAACATCTGCACCTGCTGGTAGATGGAAAAGGCCTTGATGCCCCCCAGGATCAATACGATCAGCAGGACGACGGCCAACATGATCAGCATGCGGCGGCGCAACATGGTCCGGTTCCCTGGATGTGGGTTTGTTATTCACTGGGCACGACCACGGGCGATCCGGCCCACGTGCGGTGGGGGAAAGTATTGTCGGTTTTGTGGAAAAGGGGAGGGATAAACTTGCGCCGGCCAAGTCGCGGGGCAAGTCGCATCGGCGCACCGCCGCTCCCACGTCTTCGTGGGAGTGGCGGCACGCCTGCGATTTGCCCTGCGATATCTTCTACAGCCAATCAGACCAGGTGCAGGTGGTTATCCCAGAAGCCCGAAGGCAGGTTCATAGGCTGGCCGATCAGCTCCGCCTTGCGGCAATCGTAGAATCGGCAACGCCCCTGCCCGGAGGTGACGACGAAGCCATCCTTCACCGTCCCGACCCCGGCGCAATCGGGCATCGGCGCATCGAGTTTCACCGCGCCGCTGTCCAGATCCCAGATGAACAGGCGATTGGCCCGTGGCGCGGTCAAGGCCACCAGGCGCAGATCGCTGTGGATGGCGACACTGGCGGTGTACTGGGCCATCGACTGCAGCTGGCGCTCCGGCACCGGGAAGGCCTTGAACGGCTCGCCCGGTCGCTTGATCGCCAGCAGCTCGGCGGTCTCTTCCGAGCCACCCATGAACTGCTGGCAGGCGGCGATGGTGCCATCGTCGCCCACCGCCAGGTGGCGCACGCTGTTCATCTGCTGGGCCAGGGTCTCCTTGCTCAGCAAGGTGCCGTCGCGCTGCATCAGCACGAGGCTCGGCTCCATCGCGTCGAGGTTCATTTCCACCCGGCTCTCGGCCTCGGTGCGGATACCGCCGTTGGCCACCACCAGGGTCTCGCCATCGGGCAGCCAGGCCACCTCATGAGGGCCGATGCCGTAGGTGGAAAGCTCGCCGCTGTGCACCAGGCGTTCGCCTTCGAACCGATAGACGCCCAGTACGCCGCGACCAGGGTCGCTGGTGTCGTTCTCGGTGGTATACAGCCACTCGCCGTCCTTGTGGATCACCGCATGGCCGTAGAAGTGCCGTTGCGGTTGCGAGGCGAGGGTCTGCAGCAGCCGGCCGTCGCGCAGGTCGACCAGGTAGCTCTCGGTGCCGGGGCGGCGCGCGACGAACAAGGCGATCGGCAGCGTCGGGTGGTTGATGATCGCATGGCAACGCTGGGCCACCTGGGTGCTGAACACCTGGGTGCCGTCCAGGCGGAAGCCGACGGCGTAGTGCTTGCCGTCGCCGTCGTCGCGCGCCGACAGCAGCAAGGGTTCGCTGCCTTTGCCGCGGAACAGGCTCCAGCCGCCCAGGGTCAGGGCGCTGAGCAACACGCTACCGAGTTTCAGGGCCTGGCGTCGCAGCATGATCAGTCACCGTCGTTGGCATTGAAGCCCAGCTGGATGTTCAACGCCTTGGCCAGCTCGCCTTCGTGCAGGCGGTGGACGACGTTGAGCGCGTCGTAGATCTGGTTGAGGGTCTGCTTGCCGGCGTCGTCGGCCAGCAGCTCGCCCATGGTCTTCTGGTTGTCGGCCAGCAGCTTGATCGCCGCAGCGTAGGCGTCGTCGATCTTTTGCGCCAGTGCCGCCTGATCCTTGCCCAGCAGGCCGCGCAGGCCCTGGTTGTCGACCCCGACCCAGACGGTCTGGGCGGCCTTGAGCGAGGCTTCCAGGCTCTTGATCGACGAGTGGCTGCGCCAGGCCTCGGCCTGCAGCGGCTGCGCGATTCCCTTGCTCTGCCGGCCCATCGGCGCGCCGAGCTTCTTCTTCAGGGTATCCAGGGCGGTGACCTGGGCCCGCAGCAGGTCGGCGATCGCCTCGTGGGAGTCGGCGTAGCGCTGGTTGGGGAACTTGGTCATCTGCGACAGCATGCCGTCGGTGCTGTTCCAGCCCTTGAGGATCTCCTCGGCCAGGGCCTTCTGGTGTTCGCCGATGGCCACCAGCAGCGGGCAGTAGCGGGCCTTCTGCTCGGCGCTGGCGATGTCCGGCTTGCTGTCGAACAGGATGTATTCGTAGGCCGACAGGCCACGCACCACCACGCTGGCCTTGCCCAGCGACTCGGCGGTGACCGCCTGCTCGCCGTTGACCAACTGCTCGACCTGGCGGCCGACCAGGTTCTTCTTGTCTGGCCAGAACTGCACCTGCCACGGGCGGTTGCCTTCGGCCAGCGGGCCGACCAGCAACGGCTGCAGCTCGGCCCAGGCCTTCTGCGCGTTGAGGAAGTCGGCGCGGGCGGTCTCCAGGGACTGTTTGCCTTCGCAGTAGGCCAGGGCGCTGGCGGCCAGCTGCCGGTCGGCTTCGACCCAGCGGCTGTAGGTCGGCAGGATCACCTGCTTGGCGATAGCCGCGGAGGTCACTGCCTGCGGGTCTTGCGGCGAGCAGGCGCCGAGGGCGAGGGCGGCGAGGCTGGTGAACAACAGTTTGGGTCGGAACATGCCCGGCTCCTTGTGCGGTTTAAAGTGAATTCAGGAACGCCAGCAGCGCGGCGCGCTGCTCGGCATTGAAGGTCAGTACGTGATCGCGCGCCGCCTGGGCCTCGCCACCGTGCCAGAGCACGGCTTCGAGCAGGTTGCGGGCGCGACCGTCGTGGAGGAACTGGCTGTGGCCGCTGACGGTTTCGCTCAGACCGATGCCCCACAGTGGCGGGGTGCGCCAGTCCTGGCCGTTGGCGGCGAACTCGGTGCGCTCGTCGCTCAGGCCCGGGCCCATGTCGTGCAGCAGCAGGTCGCTGTAGGGGCGGATTACCTGGCCGGCCAGTTCCGGCTCGGACGCATCGGCGGCGGTGGTGAACTGCGGCGTGTGGCAGCCCTGGCAGCCGGCCTGGTAGAACAGGTTCTTGCCCGCCAGCACCTGCGGCGCATCGACGTTGCGCCGCGCCGGTACGGCGAGGTTGCGGGTGTAGAAGGTGACCAGGCGCAGGATGTTGTCGCTGACTTCCTTCTCGCCACCCTGACCGTCGCCGTTGGGCGCGGCCAGGCAATCGACCTGCGCCGCGGTGCAGTCGTCCTTTGGCAGCAGGGTGGTGGTCAGGCCCATGTCGCCGGCGAAGGCGTGCACGTTCTGCTGGTTGACATTGGGCTGCCCGGCCTTCCAGCCGAAGCGGCCGACCACGGTCTTGCGCTGGGCATCGTCCCAGACCCGGTTGGCGCGGCCGCGGATGCCGTCGCGGTTGAGGTCGTCCGGGTCTTCGTTGGCCAGCAGGTCGGCCTCGGGGATGGCTTCGAGCAGGCCCAGGCCGATCATCGGCGGGGCGACCCGGGCCGAGAAACGGGTGTCCGGGTGCAGCGGGCCATAGCCGAGCTGGGTGATTTGCAGGGTCGGGCGGCGCAGTTCGACCTGGTGGCCGTCCTTGAAGGTGACGCTGTGGTTGTCGTAGCTCACCCGCACCTTGCCTTCCGGGGCCACGCCGGGAATGGCCATGTCCTGCAACTGGGTGCCGTAGACCGGTTCGGGGACCACGCCCAGGCGCTCGATCTCGCGGGCGTAGTAGGGCTGGTCGGGGATCGACAGGCGCACCAGCATCGACACCGCGTTGCTGTCGTCCGGCTCCGGCGGATGGCCGCGACCGTCGCGCACGTGGCAGTTCTGGCAGGCGTTGGTGTTGAACAACGGGCCGAGGCCATCGCGGGCGGTGGTGGTGGAGGGGGCGATCACCCAGGGGTTGCGAAAGAAGCTGTTGCCCACGGCGAAATCCAGGCGTCGCTCGGGGGTGAGATTGGCCGAGGGCAGCGAATAGGCGTTGCGGTCGCTGCGTTGCACCGTGGCCTTGCCGCCGGAGAGGGCTTCGCCGGGCTCGGCCTGAGTGAAACGCGGAGCGTCGTCACAGGCGGCGAGGGCGAGGGCCAGCAGCAGGGGGCTTAGGCGGAGCAAGGACATCGAGGATCCTGGGCATGGGCGAAAAACCGGCGTGCAAGCTTATCAGGCCAGGGATGTTTGAATAAGAGCAATTTGCAATTGCTGGATGAAATCGGTGTCAGCTGGCCTTATCGGCGAGGAGCAGCCTTGTGTTGCGAAAGGGGCGCGAAGCGGCCCAAGGATTTCGGTGTTGACGCAAAGATTGCTGGGGCCGCTTCGCGGCCCTTTCCGACCGGTCCGACGCCTCGGCAAGGCCGCTCCTACAGGGGACGGTGGTATTGCTGGAAAACAAAAAGGCGGCCCGAAGGCCGCCTCTGCTGAACCGCGACGCTGATCAGAACTCGTGATCGGCGGTATCCGGGTTCAGGTTGTCGATGCCCAGCTTGCCCGCGGCCTGCTCGATCGCGCCGGTCTGCTTGACCAGCGAGGCGATGGCGTCACGCACGATCTGGTTGCCGGCGGCGTTGTCGGCGGCGATCAGCTGGTCGTAGTGCTCGCCCTTGAGGGCGTGGTCGACGATCACCTGGATCTTGGCCTCGGTGGCTTCCAGGTCGGCCTTGAGGGTGGCGTCAGTGGCCGGGTCGGCCTTGGCCACCAGCGACGACAGGCTCGGGCCGCTCAGCTTGGTGCCGTCGACACGGGTGTACTCGCCCAGGTAGACGTTGCGGATGCCCTTGGCGTCGTAGAAGTGCGAGTAGTGGGTGTTGTCGCTGAAGCAGTCGTGCTCGTCTTCCGGCGAGTTGGCTTCCAGCGAGACCTTCATGCGCTCGCCGGCCAGTTCGCCCAGGGACAGGCTGCCCATGCCGAACAGCATCTTGCGCAGGCCGTCGTTGGCCGGCTCGCCTTCGAGGGTGGCGCGGTAGTTGTCGGCGACGTTCGGCGCCCAGTTGCCGACCATCTCTTCGAGGTCCTTGACCAGCAGGTCGGTGACCGCTTTCAGGTAGGCACGACGACGGTCGTTGTGGCCGCCCGTGGCGCCCTTGCCCTCCAGGTAGTCGGAAGCCGGACGGTTGCCAGCGCCCGGGCCGGTGCCATTGAGGTCCTGGCCCCAGAGCAGGAACTCGATGGCGTGGTAGCCGGTGGCGACGTTGGCCTCCGAGCCGCCCAGCTCGTTGAGGGTGGCGAGCTTCTCGGGGGTGATGTCCTTGACGTCGATCTTGTCTTCGCCGACCTGGATCTCGGTGTTGGCGATGATGTTGGCATTGGCCGCCGGGTTGCCCAGGGCGTGCTCGTAGCTCTTGTCGACGTAGTCGATCAGGCCTTCATCCAGGGGCCAGGCGTTCACCTGGCCTTCCCAGTCGTCGATGATGGTGTTGCCGAAGCGGAACACTTCGCTCTGCAGGTACGGCACGCGCGAGGCGACCCAGGCGTCACGGGCGGCCTTCAGGGTCTGGTCGTTGGGCTTGGCCAGGAACGCGTCGACGGCGGTCTGCAGTTGCTTGGCGGTGCTCAGCGAGTCGCTGTACACGGCATGGACCATGTCGGCGTAGTGCTTGACCACGGCCTTAGCGGCCGCTTCATCGACAGCCCCCGGCGCCGCGGCGGTGGTGCTGGCGGCGGCAGGTGCCTGGGCTTGCGGTGCGGCGGCCTTGTCGTCCTTGCCTTCGCCGCAACCGGCGAGAGCGATGGCGATGGCCAGCAGACTGGCGGAGGCCAGAGGCATTCGAATCATTGTTGGTTTCCTGCGTCGTGTGGTTGGACCAAGGGTGGACCGTGCGCCGTGGCACGCGAAACCGCCACATCATGCGAAAGATTTGCATTTGCTGTAAAGAGTCGGGCGCGCATTTCATGCAAACGCCCGTTCGCGGTGCATCGCCAAGATCGGCGGGGCTTACAGGGCGGAAACCTGGTTGCGTTGCGCCTGCTTGAGGAAACTGGTCAGTTCGCGCGCGGACAACGGCTTGCTGTAGTGGTAGCCCTGACCCTCGTGGCAGCCCTGGGCGATGATGTAGCTCTCCTGCTCGGCGGTCTCGACGCCTTCGGCGATCACCTGCATGCCCAGGCTCTTGCCCAGCTGGATGATGGCGCGAACGATGGTGGCGTCGTCGTCATCGTCGAGCAGGTCCTGGACGAAGCTCTTGTCGATCTTGATCTTGTCCAGCGGCAGCGACTTCAGGTAGCTGAGCGAGGAATAGCCGGTGCCGAAGTCGTCGATGGCGATCAAGGCGCCGGAGCGGCGCAGGCTCAGCAGGTGCTGGGCGGCGGTGCTGATGTCTTCCATCAGGCCGGTCTCGGTGACTTCCAGCTCCAGGCTGCGCGGCGGCAGACGGTAGGCCTGCAGCAGGTTGTTGACCACCCGCGGCAGCTCGTTGTGGTGCAGTTGCACGGTGGACAGGTTGACTGCCATGCGCAGTTCGCTGAAGCCCTGGTCATGCCATTCGCGCAGTTGCCGGCAGGCCTGGTCGAGCACCCATTCGCCGATGCTGATGATGCTGCCGTTCTGTTCGGCCAGGGGGATGAACTGGTCGGGCGGGACCATGCCCAGTTCCGGGTGCTGCCAGCGCAGCAGCGCCTCGACGCCGACCACACGGTGGTCGCGGTAGCTGATCTGCGGCTGGTACACCAGGTACAGCTGGTTGCGCGGCAGGGCTTCGCGCAGGTCTTTTTCCAGCTCGCGGCGGCGGCGCATCTCGCTGTCGACGCTGGCGATGTAGAACTGGTAGCGGTTGCGCGAGCGGGCCTTGGCCAGGGTCATGGTCTGTTCGGCCTTCTGCAGCAGCTTTTCGGTGCTGTCGCCGTCCTCGGGGAACAAGGTGATGCCGATGGTGGCACGCAGGCGGATCTGCTGGTGGTCGAGGTCGAAGGGCGCCTCGAGGTCGTCGAGGATGCTCTGGGCCAGTTCGGCGGCTTCGTAGGGCTGTTCGATGTTGGCCTGGACCAGGGCGAACTGGTCGCCACCCAGCCGCGCCAGGGCGCCGAGGCGGCCGCTGTGGGCGCGCAGGCGGTCGGCCAGGGCCAGCAGCAACTGGTCGCCGACCTGATAGCTGAACTGCTCGTTGATGCCCTTGAAATCGTCCAGGCCCACGCACAAGACGGCGACGCGGCGTTGCAGGCGGCCACCGTCGTCCAGGATTTTGTCCAGTTGTTGCTGTAACTGCTGGCGGTTGGGCAGACCGGTGAGGAAGTCGTACTGGGCCATGCGCTGCAGGCTGTTCTCGGCCTCGTGGCGCAGGTGGGTGTTGCGTTCGATGGAGGCCAGTAGCTGGTTGGCGGTGTTGACCCAGAGACCCAGCTCATTGCGCTCGTGGCCCTTGAGCTGCGGAATCTGGTGTTGGCTGGGGCGGTCGGGGTTTATCTGGGTCAGGTGGTCGATGATCTTCGACAGCGGTTTGGTCAGCAGCCAGTGGTACACCAGATACAGCACCAGGCCCATGGCCAGGGCGCGCAGCACGCCGGAGATGAAGATGATCACGGCGTTGATCAGGAAGTCCTCGCCGTAGGAAGAGGTGTCGAGGGTGATGCTCAGGTCGCCGTAGTACTCGCTGTACGGGCCACGGCCGACCAGCTGTGTGGTGTAGGTGCGCTCCTGGCCGAGGATCAGGTCGGTCAGCCAGCGCATGGACATGTCCTGCAGCGGCCGGGACTTTTCCGCCAGCATGGTTTCGTTGGGGTGACCGATGGAGGCCATGCGCACCGACTCGTCCTGGAACAGGCCCTCCATCACCTGCATGCCCATTTCCCGGTCGAGGCTGTACACCGCCTGGGTCGATGGGTCGCGGAACATGTCGAGGATGCGCTGGGCATCGTTGTTCACGGACTGGCGGGTCTTGTAGGCGTCATAGACGATCTGCGCACAGCTGAGTACGACGCCGACAGCCAGCGCCGAGAGCAGTACGACCCTCAGCAGCTTGACCGATAAGCTGTTTCGAAATTCCAGCTTCAATGGGGTTTCCTTAATCCATGCGCATGCCATTATTTTGCCATCAACCATGGCGGGAGACTATCGACCTGATACCCCGGCAGGCAACCTGTCCGTCGACGGAATTGCCCTTGGCTCTGTATCGGTCGAACGGTCATGCGACTTGAGTGCGCTGCGTCAACTTTCCAGAAGGTTGATGTTAGCGCGCTATGCGGTCTGAGCAAGAGCGCGCGGATCGGTTGCAAACATTTCTGTCAGGTATGTCGTTGCCGAATGCGACGGTGTCATGCCAGGCAACAAAAAACCCGGCACTCAGGCCGGGTCTTTTGCATTCAAGGCGAACAATCAGGCCTTGAAGGTCTTGCCTTCGAACTGCTCGGCAACGAAGGTCCAGTTGACCAGGTTCCAGAACGCCTCGACGTACTTCGGACGCAGGTTGCGGTAGTCGATGTAGTAGGCGTGTTCCCAGACGTCGCAGGTCAGCAGCGGGGTGTCGCCGCTGGTCAGCGGGCAGCCGGCGCCGATGGTGCTGGCCAGGGCCAGGGAGCCGTCGGCCTTCTTCACCAGCCAGCCCCAGCCGGAGCCGAAGGTGCCGACCGAAGTCTTGGTGAACTCTTCCTTGAACTTGTCGAACGAGCCGAAGGCGGCGGTGATGGCCTCGGCCAGGGCGCCGGTCGGTTGGCCGCCGCCGTTTGGCGACAGGCAGTTCCAGTAGAAGGTGTGGTTCCAGACTTGGGCTGCGTTGTTGAAGATGCCGCCCGAAGAGCTCTTGACGATCTCTTCCAGGGTCTTGCCTTCGAATTCGGTGCCTGGGACCAGGTTGTTCAGGTTCACGACATAGGTGTTGTGGTGCTTGTCGTGGTGGAACTCCAGGGTTTCCTTGGAGATGTGCGGCTGCAGGGCATCGTGGGCGTACGGCAGCGGCGGCAATTCAAAAGCCATGGTGGATCTCCTGATTCAGGTCTGTTTGCGGTTTGCGCCAGGCCTCACGGGTGGCCTGATGAGCGTCGGCGAGTTTGTACTCTTTGCGACGCGAGGGCTGGATCATAGCACCGGCCCGGGCGCTTAACCACGCAACATCTGTGGGGAATAGAGGTTCCAGAGCGGTTGGCGGGGGCCGACCGGCGGCCCCTTCCAGGCGATGCGCAATTCCTGTAGGAGCGGCCTTGTGCCGCGAAAGGGCTGCGTAGCGGCCCCAGGATTTCAGCGTGCATGCAAAGATCGCCGGGGCCGCGCTGCGGCCCTTTCCGGCCGGTCCGACGCCTCGGCAAGGCCGCTCCTACAGGGACGTGCGTCAGTTGAAGATCAACTGCGCCGCCACCGCGAACATCATCACCGCCACCATCAGGTCGAGCATGCGCCAGGTCGCCGGGCGTGCCAGCCACGGCGCCAGCCAGGCGGCGCCGATCGCGAGGGTCGAGAACCACACCAGCGAGGCACTGGCGGCGCCGGCTACATAGGCGCCGGGCACGGTCTGTTGGGCGCCGAGGGAGCCGATCAGCAGCACGGTGTCCAGGTACACATGGGGGTTGAGCAGGGTCACCGCCAGCGCGCTCAGCAACACCGCGCGGCGTGAGCGCATGCCCTGGCCTTCCCGGTGCTGCAGGCTCTGCTTGGAAAATGCGCTGCGCAGCGCCTTGGCGCCGTACCAGATCAGAAATACCGCGCCACCCCAGCGCGCCACGGCCAGCAGCGTGGGGTTGTGGGCCAGCACGGTGGCCAGGCCGAACACCCCGGCGGCGACCAGCAGCGCGTCGCAGACCACGCACAGCGCCGCCACCGGCAGGTGATGCTCGCGGCGCAGGCTCTGCGCCAGGACGAAGGCGTTCTGCGCGCCGATGGCCATGATCAGGCCGAAGGCCACCAGCATGCCGTTGAGATAGCTTTGCCACATAGCGGGAACACTCCACTGGCACCGATGCGGGCATCGGCGCGGATCAACAAGAAAGATGTGGCTATTGTGGCGGCTGCGACGGTATAAGAAAAACCAATAGAGCTGATCAGGCATTAGAGAAATCGATGTTCGACTACAAGCTGCTCGCCGCCCTTGCCGCGGTGATCGAACAAGGCGGTTTCGAGCGCGCCGCCCAGGTGCTGGGGCTGTCGCAATCGGCCATCTCGCAACGCATCAAGCTGCTTGAGGCGCGGGTCGGCCAGCCGGTACTGGTGCGCGCCACGCCACCGAGCCCGACCGAGGTCGGGCGGCAGTTGCTCAACCATGTGCAGCAGGTGCGCCTGCTCGAGCGCGACCTGCAGCGCCAGGTGCCGGCGCTGGACGAGGAGGGCATGCCCGAGCGCCTGCGCATCGCCCTCAACGCCGACAGCCTGGCGACCTGGTGGGCAGGTGCCGTGGGCGCTTTCTGCGCGCAGCAACAGGTCTTGCTCGATCTGGTGGTCGAGGACCAGGAAGTCGGACTCAAGCGCATGCGCGCGGGCGAGGTGGCGGCGTGCCTGTGTGGCAGCGAACGTCCCGTGGCCGGAGCGCGCAGCCTGCCTTTGGGGTCGATGCGCTACCGGGCGCTGGCCAGCCCCGCGTTCATGGCGCGCTACTTCCCCCAGGGCTTCGCGGTCGAGCGGTTGGCCCGTGCTCCGGCGATCGTGTTCGGGCCGGACGATTTTCTCCAGCATCGCTACCTGGCGTCGTTGGGCGTGCAGGACGGTTTTCTGCATCATCTGTGTCCCTCGTCCGAAGGTTTCCTGCGCATGACCGAGGCTGGCCTGGGCTGGGGGCTGGTACCGGAGCGGCAGGTGGCCGAACAGCTGGCCCGTGGCGAGTTGGTGGAAATCTGCGCCGATACCCCCATCGATGTGCCGCTGTACTGGCATCATTGGCGCAACGGCGGGCAGTTGCTCGCCCAGCTGACCGATCACCTGCGCCACTCGGCGCGGCACTGGCTGGTGCCCTTGTAGGCACATCGGGCGTCAGCTGCATCCGAAATCTGGCAAGGCGGAGTCTTACATGCGAATTCTGGTCACCGGCGCGAGCGGCTTCATCGGCGGGCGCTTTGCGCGCTTCGCCCTGGAGCAGGGCCTGGAGGTGCGGGTCAATGGCCGGCGGGCGGAGGGCGTGGAGCACCTGGTCAAGCGCGGGGCGCAGTTCATCCCGGGCGACCTGGGCGACGCCGAGCTGGCCCGGCGCCTGTGCCAGGGTGTGGACGCGGTGGTGCACTGCGCCGGCGCCGTGGGCACCTGGGGCCGCTACCAGGACTTCCATCAGGGCAACGTGGTGCTGACCGAGAACGTGGTCGAGGGCTGCATCAAGGAGCATGTGCGGCGCCTGGTGCACCTGTCGTCGCCGTCGATCTACTTCACCGGCCGTTCACGCCTGGATATCCGCGAGGACCAGGTACCGCGCCGCTTCCATGACCATTACGCGCTGACCAAGCACCTGGCCGAGCAGAAAGTGTTCGGCGCCCAGGAGTTCGGCCTGGAAGTGCTGGCGCTGCGCCCGCGCTTCGTCACCGGTGCCGGCGACGCGAGCATTTTCCCGCGGCTGATGCGCATGCAGGCCAAGGGGCGCGTGGCGATCATCGGCAATGGCCTGAACAAGGTCGACTTCACCAGTGTGCACAACCTCAACGAGGCGTTGCTCGGCTCGTTGTTCGCCGAGGAGCAGGCGCTCGGTCAGGCCTACAACATCAGCAACGGTCAGCCCTTGCCGCTGTGGGACGTGGTCAACTACGTGATGCGTCGCATGCAACTGCCACAGGTCACCCGCTACCGCTCCCCCAGCCTGGCCTATGGCCTGGCCGCGCTCAACGAGGCCGCCTGCCTGCTCTGGCCCGGGCGCCCTCAGCCGACCCTCAGCCGCACGGCGGTGCAGGTGATGAGCAGCGATTTCACCCTGGATATCAGCCGTGCCCGCCAGTACCTCGACTACCGACCCAAGGCCGATGTGTGGTCCGCGCTGGATGAATTCTGTGGCTGGTGGCAGGCGCAGGCCGGGCAACGCTGAACCTGTGGGCGGGATGATGGTCATCAGTGCGCCGCCCAGGCGGTTTATACTCATGTCTCTTTGCTACCACCGCGGTTGAATGCACCCATGCGTAATGACGCCCACGATGATTTTGACGATGTGCCCACCCTGCGTGCCGGCACCCCTGATGACGATGAACTGCTGCCCGCCCATGTAGCCCGCAGCCGCCAGAAGGCAGCGCGCCCACGCAGCAACGGCCCGCTGTGGGCCTTGCTCGGCGCCTCGTTCATCGCCCTGGGCGGGCTTGGCTGGTGGAGCTTCCAGCAGATCACCCTGATGGAGCAGCAACTGGTCGCGACCCAGGAAAGCTTTGCCCGCATCAGCGAGGAAGCGGCCGGGCGGCTGCAGGCGATCAGCGGCAAGGTCGATGCCAGCGAGTCCAGCAACAGCACCGGCAGCGAGGCGTTGAAGCTGCAGATCCGCCAGTTGCAGGCCTCGTTGGCCGAGCAGGACAAGCAGCAGCAGGGCGTCGCCGGGCAGGCAGGGGACCTGGGCAAGCGCCTGGAACAGGTGCTGGCCGACACCCGCGAGCAGCAGAAGGCGGTGACCGAATTGCAGGGCCAGCTGCAGGCACAGCTCAAGGCGGTCAATGCCGAGCTGGCGGCGCTGAAGTCGGGTCAGGTGGATGGCGGTAAGCTGGATGGTCAGCTCAAGAGCCTGAGCACTGAAGTGGCGGCGCTGAAGAAGCAGGGCAATCCGAGCGCGGCGATCGAGAGCCTGGAGCAGGATGTGCTGGTGCTGAAGAGTCAGGTGGATAACCGACCGGCGGCGGCCGGCGGAGCCTCGGTGCAGGAGTTCGATGCCTTCCGTGGTCAGGTGACCCGCAACATCAGCACCCTGCAAAGCCAGATCCAGAACTTGCAGCAGCAGATCAACGCACGGCCTTGATTCGTTCTTCCACGAGGGCATTGCTGAAGTTTGATATTGATAGCAACAATCATTTAGAGAGTGTCAAGGCGCCGGGTACTTCGTATCAGGCGCCTTTGTTTTTTCCTCTGCAAACCAGCGACATCCGTTTTTGACAAGCTCCGTGCGCGTGGCCACCTAGCATTTTTGTCAGGTGTCGTAATTGCTCGAGTTTGTTAATTCTAATGCCCAACAGTGCGAGCCATTGCCTGCTCAGGATCAGGGTGTACGTCTGTCCGGATCCGTTTATTCATGCAAGTAAACCAGTTTGGGAGCGTGTCATGAACACACCTGTTTCCCCTCCGCAGGGCGGTCAACTACGCCGGTCGGCAGGTAAGCGTTCCGTCGTGATTTCACCTCAGGGTGGTGTCCATGGGTTCAATGAATTGATTGTTGACGGCTTGGTCGACGATGGATACGACACGCCTCCTGAGTTGGTGGCAAATTCTGGACAGCCTTTGCAAACGAGGGTGCCTTGGTGGGATGAGATCGAAGAATATTTCGTCATCACACTGATCTGGAATGGAATCAACCTGCTTGATGCGGATGGTGTTTCCTACGAGGTGGAGCTTGATGATGTATTGAACCCCGACTTCGAATGTCCGCTCGAAGTGCCAGTGAGATATCTGGATCAGGTTGAAGAAGGTACCGATCAAACGTTCGAGCTGGGGTTTGCCGTAAGGCAGGGGTTCGGGAACAACTGGGACTACAGCGCCACACGCAGAATTCGTGTCGACAAACTTCCCCCAGGCGGTAACCCGGGCACCATGGCCAAGCTTGAGTTCCCAACCGAGATTGAGGTCAGGGGGCGTATCCTGGTCACAGATTTCAATGCGAGCGACGAACTAAGAATCGAGGCCAAGGGTTACGTCGCGCAGGAGCGTGGTGACAAGATCGTGGTGACCATGAGCGATGGCACCACTACGGAAACGGCGGGCCCGTTCGAAGTGCTCAGCAGCAGGGACCCGACCCCCCTGTTGCTGCCTCTGGCCAAACTGCAGGCGCTGGCGGACGAAACGCCGATCACCTTTACTTATCAGTCTACCGACCGAGCCGACAACGTTTCGATCGTTTCCGTGCCCCACAATTCTCTCTCCTTGCTGTTACGGGATATTCCTCCTGTCTTGGATACACCCAAGGTGCCGGGATTCGATCAGACTACGGATCCTTTGGTGCTCGACGAAGATGCCCGTGCCGGCATCAAAGTCGTAATTCCTCCCGTCACCGGTGTCCGCCTTGGCGACAAAATTGTCGTGCTGTGGGGCGCGCAGCGGTCTGAAGAGCATGAAGTGGACGTGGTGCCAACACCTCCGGATCCACTGATGGAGATCATGCTGCTTTATCCGCTCACCAGTCAGGGGCCGGCGCAAGGAGATGTATCGGTCAGCTACGAGTTGTGGCGTAGCGGTAGCAAGATTGGTACATCGGCTGGCAGCGCGACGGTCAAGGTCGATCTGCGCTTGCCGGGTGGGCCCGACCCTGATCCAGGGCTCCCGTGGCACGGTAACCTGGTGAAGGCGCAGATCATCGGTGATGTATCGGGCCAGGCCAACATTCTGACACCTGAGGATGTGGCGACCGGTGCAATCTTGACCATCCCCTGGAAGGCAGCCGATGGCACTGATGTGCTGGCCGAAGGCGACAAGCTGCAGCTGGTATGGGGGACAAGATTTTTCGATCTTGATCCCGTGTCCAATGTCGAAGCGACGGCCGCGGCCCCTATCACCCGCAAGGTGCTTCCCGCCTGGCTGGCAAGCGAACCCAGCGGCGATGTGCAAATGGCCTACACCGTCACCCGGGCGGTTGGCGATGGCGCCAGGGACAACGACAAGCTCCAGTTGGTCTGGGGAGCAAGAACCTACGACCTTGCGTCGGTGCTCGGCGCCAAGGCGTCGATCCTGTCCGAGGTCATCCGGCTGGTTCTTTCCGCATGGCGACCAACCGTCCCGCCGACACCTGATGCCGCCGGTGAGGAAAACACAGCGCTTTCGCCACCCGAATCGGTCAAGGTCGTGCGTGGGTTGGACCTGCCGGGTGAGGGCGTTGATCTGACCCCGCTCAAGTTCACCGATCTGAACCAGTACGGGGCGATTGACAAGGATCTTGCGGCGCGTGACCTGCCAGTACGCATCTGGCTCTACAGCAATGCCCAGAAGAACGACCAGTTGGTGGTCCATCTCGCCGCCGACGATCGTCAGCGGCCGCCGCCAGGAAACCCGATTCCTGAAGCGCAATGGGACTTGCCACTCATCAGGATCGAAGAGCATCACCTCGAGGCCCGTGATCCTGGGGACCCGAACGACCCTGGCTTCGGTTTTGTCGAGCTGTCGATCGAGCGACGGTGGGCCTTCATCGTCTGCACTGGTGCTGCGACGGTCGAGTACACGGCGACGAACAAGCACGGCGAAAAAAGGTCCGGCCACATTCGTGTCCCGGTGGCCGTGAAGTTGCCTAGCGAACCCTCCTGCCTGGTGCCTTGACGTTCTGGTTGATCGCCTGTCGCCCGGGCGCGTGTTGCCAATGCGTGAGGGTGGCAGGCGGTTATCGGGGCAAACCTGATGCGCCAGGAATGTGAACGCGCGCATCACTGATGCAAAGCCAGAGAGAGTAAGCAAATGTCAGGTCTGAAGGATTTCGATGTCTGCGCCTTGCTGGATGATGGTTATGACGAGGTGCCGGAGTTGCTTCCTGTCGACAGGCAAGCCGATACGCTTGAGGTCAGTGTCCCCGCATGGTCGGGCATTCTCCCCTACGACACGATTGCCTTGACTTGGGGGACCGAGCGTCTTGACGCTACGCCGGGTGCTTTTCATGAAGTCTCGGAGAAGGAAGCCGATAACCCCGATCACAGGTTCCTGTTGTATCTACCCGCCAGCAGTTGGGGGGCGGTGGGAGATGGCGAGGAGGCTCGGTTCAGCCTGGGCTACGATGTAAAACCGGAATTCAGCGACCTATGGGAACAGGGGCCGCGCCGGTGGGTTCGCATCGACAAGCAGGCACCGGGAGGGGCACCTGGGGCGCTGGGCAGGCTGGTTTTCCCCGAGGCGCTGGAGGAGAGGGGGCATATCCTCGAATCCGACTTCACTGAAGGCGTGCTGCAGGTGGAGGTCAGCGGTTACGACGGCAAGCAGCTCGGTGACCGGATCGAGGTGACCGTGACGGACGGCGTGGTAACGGCGAGCGCTGGCCAAACCACGGTCGCCAGTGCCAGTGAGTCCACCCCCGTGGACCTGCGCCTGGACGCGTTGCAAAAACTGTTTGAAGGGGTACGGATCACGTTTACCTACCAGGTGACGGACAGGGCAGGCAACGTCTCCGAAGTGTCTTTGCCCCACAACACCCTCAAACTGCAGCTCACGCCGTTTCTGGATCCTCCCCGGGTGGAGGGCGTCAATGACGACAATGAACTGGACTTCAATGCCCTGGAGGGTGGGGTGGTCGGCGTCGTTATCGATCCCGACGACAGCTGGCAGCCCGAAACCTCGCTGTTTTTGCTGTGGACAGGCATGGCCGCCAACGGTGATGAGTTGCTGCCCGTCGTCAAGCGCCATGATCTGGAACCGATCGACCTCGAGAAGGGGGTCAGGTTCGAGTTGGAAAACGTCCATGCCGCCGCTGTACTGCAGGGCAGTGCCACGCTGGTCTATCGACTGGCCAGCACGCCAAGGCGTCACTCGAAACCCGTTACGATTTCCATCATTGGCACCCTTGAGCTCGAGGCCCCCAGCCTGGATGGAGTGGATGGATCCTGGCTGGACCCTGAGGCGCTGCCGGAGGAGGGTGTCACGGTACGCATTGCCGCCTATGAGCACATGGCGTTGGGGGACCGGGTACTGCTGAAGTGGAAGGGGACCACTGGCGGAGGGGATGCCAGTGACGATGAATGGGATATCGAGGTCAAGGCGCTGGCGGATGTCGAGCACCTGGTCGACAAGGATCATGTGCTGGCGCTGCGGGGCGGGACGCTCGAATTGTCCTATACCGTGATCTCCGTGGGCGGAGCTGCCTCCCCGTCGCCATCCAGGGACTGGCGCATACCTAACCTTCTGCGTCGGCCCGAGGTCGAAAAGGCCTTTGGTGACGATCTCGACCAGTTGGACTTCCAGCGTGACTTCATCGACGCCACCCATGTGAAAGTCACCGTGGCCAAGTACCCCGATATGACTGGGGACGAGGTCGCGGTCCTTTGGATGGGCACGTTCACCTATCAATCGCCTTGGCTGCAGGTATCGACGGCGGACGACCTGGTGTTCGAAATACCCCGGGCGGTACTGATGGATGCGATCGGCAAGACAGTGTCCATCAGCTACATCGTCAAGCGTGAGGAGGAGGAAACGTCGGATGTTCTCGAACTGACAGTCCTGCCTCAACAGCTGGAGATGCAGGCGCCAGTCTACATGTCGTTTGGCGGGGAGGAGCCGAAGTTCTCGCTCCGTTACGACGGTATCGAGGCCGGGGATGTCGTCGAGATTTACTGGCAGGTCGATCAGGGTGAATTGCGCGAAGACAGTCGGACCGTGTACCCGGACGGTCAATATCGCCTTGTGCTTCTCGACCAGGGCTGGATTGAACAGGACAAGGGCAAAACGGTTTACACCAATTACTCCATCTTGGGAGAGGGGGGGCGGAGGCAGTTCTCTCCTGTATTGCGCTTCGAGCCCAGAGCTTACCGGCAACGCTCATTTGGCAGTGTTATCCGAGGCATCTACGGAAAATTCCTACATAAGATTTCGAGCTTTCTGTCGAGACTGTGACCTGTTTTCTCGGTGCCGAGGTACCCGAGCAGCGTTCAAGTTGATGACGACGAGTAGGAGAGCAATGTGAAACCCCCGATTTCTAGTGTCCCTTTGAGTGTTGCGCTGGGCATGGTTGCCGCCTTGTCCGGTACCGATCTGGCCGAGGCCAAGGTGCTGGATAACGAGAGCGAGACGGTCAGTACCCCGGTGGCGGACAATTACGAGCTGAGAAATGGTTCGAGCCTGGAGGTCACCGCAGGTGGCAGCACCTACGGAATCATCGCTCGCAGTGGTTCGACAGTCGTGGTCGATGGCGGTCAAGTGAATGCTCTGGGGAATCAGACAGGCATAATCGTGGAGGATGGCACCCACGCCACGCTCAAAGGGGCGACCGTGACCAGCCTGGGCGCGGGGTTCGGGGTTTCGAGCCTCGGCAACTCGACCCTGAGCGCTGAGGGTAGTTCGATTACCGGCCAGACAGGCGCGTCGCTTTCCCAAGGGGGGCGCCTCGACATCGTGGGCGGTAGCCTCACAGGCCATACCCGGGCGGGCGCTTTCGTCACCGGCTCCACCCTCAATGCCTCCGGTGGTGTCAGGATCACTGGCGAGACCAATGGCCTGCAACTGCGTCAGGAGTCGGTGGCCAATGGCGGTGGCGGTTCGCAGGTGACCTTGGATGGAGCGATCGTCGAGGGGAAAACCCGGAGTGCCCTTCTGGTGAGTGCGGGTAGCGGCGGGTCGAAGGGCACGGCAACCATCCTGGTGGCCAACGGCAGCCAGTTGATCGGCGGTAACGGCACTATCCTCGAGGTTGTCGGAGGCATGACTGCCGACTTCACCGTCGACGACAGCCAACTGAAGGGCGACGTGGTGGTCGAAGCCGGCAGCACCGCCAATCTGCTGTTGCAGAACAATGCCTCGTTGCGGGGCAACCTGGTCAATGTGCAGAGCCTGGATCTGAACAGCGGTGGTCGCTGGATCCTGACGCAGGATGGCGAGGTCGGCGACCTGACGCTCGACAATGGCAGGGTCGATTTCACTGACAGGGATACTGTTGCGGGCTTCAAGACCCTGACAGTCGACAGCCTCAGCGGCTCCGGCGTGTTCGTGATGGATGTCGACCTGGCCAATGGCACTGGTGACCTGCTCAAGGTCACCGGCGCAGCCGCAGGCGATCATCAACTGAGCATCGCCAGTACTGGCGCCGACCCGATCGAGGGGCAGGCTCCGCACCGTGTCGTCGAGACCGGCGGTGGCGATGCGACCTTCGGCCTGCTGCACGCTATCGATTTCGGTACCTTCACCTACACCCTGGAAAAGGGCGAAGGCGAGGACAACTGGTATCTGGTGCAGAAACTCGACGACGACGGCAAGCCGATCGTGACGCCGGGCGCCCGCGCGGTGCTGGGCATGTTCAGTGCCGCGCCGACCGTCTGGTATGGCGAGCTGTCGTCGTTGCGCAGCCGCATGGGTGAGTTACGCCTGGGGCAAGGGCAAGGCTTGTGGATGCGCAGCTATGGCAATCGCTACAACCTGTCGGCCGGCAATGCCGTGGCCTATCAGCAGGACCAGAATGGGGTGAGTTTTGGTGCCGACGGCGCGTTGCCCGGCTACGATGGCCACTGGCTACTCGGGGTGATGGGCGGTTACAGCGAGTCCGACCTGGACTTCAGCCTCGGTTCGTCAGGCAAGGTCAAGAGCTACTACGTCGGCGCTTACAGCAGTTGGATGGCCGACAGCGGCTATTACATCGACGCGGTGCTCAAGTACAACCGCTTGCGTAACCGCAACGATGTGGTGATGAGCGATGGCCAGCGCACCAAGGGCGAGTACCACAACGATGGCCTGGGGGCCTCGGTGGAGGGGGGCCGGCACTTCAAGCTGGAGGATGGCTGGTATGTGGAGCCGTTCACCCAGCTGTCCACGCTGTGGGTCGATGATGACAGCTACACGCTGGACAATGGCATGCGCGCCCAGAGCGATGGCGCCAACTCGGTGCTCGGCAAGGTCGGTGCCCAGGTAGGGCGCAGCCTGGCGCTGGACAACGGCGCCATCCTGCAGCCCTATCTGAAAGTCGCGGCGGCCCATGAGTTCATCAGTAGCAACAAGGTGAAGATCAACGACAACCACTTTACCAACGACCTGTCCGGTACCCGTGGCGAGTTGGCCGTGGGCCTGGTGGCGCAGGTGTCCGAGGTGCTGCAACTGCATGGCGAGTTCCAGTACAGCAATGGCGAGCACATCGAGCAGCCGTACGGGGTCAACCTGGGCTTGCGTTACAACTTCTGATCGCTTGCAACAGCCTACATCCGCGGATAATCGATATACCCCACCGGCCCCCTGGCATAGAAGGTCTCCGGACGCGGCGCATTGAGCGGCGCATCGGCGGCCAGGCGTGCGGGCAGGTCGGGGTTGGCGATGAACGGGATGCCGAAGGCCACCGCATCGGCCTTGCCGCTGGCCAGGGCCGCGTTGGCGCTGGCCTTGTCGAAGCGCTCGTTGACGATGTAGGGGCCGCCGAACGCCGCCTTGATCAGCGGGCCGATGCTGTCGTCGGTTTCCTTCTCCCGCGAGCAGATGAAGGCGATGCCACGCTTGCCCAGCTCCCGTGCCACGTAGGTGAAGGTCTCGGCACGGTCGGCGTCGCCCATGTCGTGGGCATCGGCCCGTGGCGCCAGGTGCACGCCCACCCGGCCCGGGCCCCACACCTCGATGGCGGCGTCGGTGACTTCCAGCAGCAACCGTGCGCGGTTCTCCAATGAGCCGCCATAGCGGTCGGTGCGCTGGTTGGTGCTGCTCTGCAGGAACTGGTCGAGCAGGTAGCCGTTGGCGCCGTGGATCTCCACGCCGTCGAAGCCGGCGGCCTTGGCGTTTTCGGCGCCGCTGCGGTAGGCCTCGACGATATCGGCGATCTCTTCGCTTTCCAGGGCCCGTGGGGTCGGGTAGTCGCTCTGAGGGCGCACCAGGCTGACATGGCCCTTGGGCTGGATCGCGCTGGGAGCCACCGGCAGCTCGCCGTTCAGGTAGGACGGGTGGGAGATGCGCCCGACATGCCACAGCTGCAGGAATATCCGCCCGCCGGCGCCGTGGATGGCCTTGGTCACGTTGTGCCAGCCGCGCACCTGCTGGTCGTTCCAGATCCCGGGGGTATCCGGATAACCGACGCCCATCGGCGTGACCGAGGTTGCCTCGCTGAGGATCAGGCCGGCGCTGGCGCGCTGCACGTAGTACTCGGCCATCAGCGCGTTGGGCACGCGGCCTTCGTCGGCGCGGCAACGGGTCAGCGGGGCCATGATGATGCGGTTGGGCAGTTCCAGGTCGCCCAGGGTGATCGGGTCGAATAGCGTAGTCATGTGCGAAGCCTCGCGTGGATCAGGTCAGAGCTCTTGGCTCATTTGCTCGAGGAACGCCTTGATGGTCGCCTCGTTGCGTTTGAAGAAATGCCACTGGCCGATCTTCTGGCTGCTGATCAGGCCGGCGCGCTGCAGGGTGGCCAGGTGGGCGGAGACGGTCGACTGCGACAGGCCGCAGCGTTGATCGATCTGCCCGGCACACACACCGTGCTCGGTGCTGTGGTGCTGGTCGGGGAACTGCGCGGCCGGATCTTTCAGCCAGTTGAGGATGTCTCGCCGGACCGGGTGGGCCAGGGCTTTTATGATTTCGTCGAGATCGAGGGGCATGGTTGGCTCGTGGTGTACAGCGGTATATCGCGATGGGGCGAAATATAAATCGCTGCATCGCGATATACAAATATGAAAGGGTTCTGAGGCGCGCGTCATTGGCTATATCGGCTCATGACGATACAGGCGCCGGCGGTGCTAGACTGGCGCCATGAACTACCTCGCGCACCTTCACCTGGGCGGCCCGGCGCCGCAACAACTGCTCGGCAGCCTGTATGGCGACTTCGTCAAAGGCACGCTGGAGGGACGTTTTCCGCCGGCGCTGGAGGCTTCGATCCGGCTGCACCGGCATATCGACAGCTACACCGACAGCCACCCGCTGGTGCTGGCGGCGCTGGCGCGTTTCCCGCGCGAGCGTCGACGCTTCGCCGGGATCGTGCTGGATGTGTTCTTCGATCATTGCCTGGCCAGGCACTGGGGGGAGTACGCTGAGCAGCCACTGGCGCAGTTCACCGGCGACTTCTACAAGGTGCTGCTGGCCGAGCCGCAGCTGCCGGGCCGGCTGGCGCGGATCGCGCCGTTCATGGCGGCGGATGACTGGCTGGGAGCTTATGGCGACTTCGCCACCCTGGAGCAGGTGTTTGGCGGTATTGCCCGGCGCTTGTCGCGGCCCGAAGGGATGGACGGGGTGATGGAAGAGCTGGAGCGCCTGTACGAGCTACTGCTGGCAGACTTCCGCGAGTTCTATCCGCAGTTGCAGGCATTTGCGGCAGCGCGACGAGGCCGGTCCAGCTGACGTCAACTGTTCAAGCTGCCTTGGCCTGGCGGCGCGGCTCGACATCCTCGATGCCGAACAACGCCAGACGCACCGCCTGCTGCGCCTGAAACGCCAGCGCCGCGCGCTCCTGGCCTTCACTGCCGATCGGAGGCAGCAGCTGGATCACCACTTCACCTCGGTCTTGCCCGAACAGCCGCATCAGATGGGATACCAGGTCGTCCTCGCCAATGAATGGCGCAATCGGATCGGGTTGGCCCGCGCGCAGATACTGGATCGCCACCGGCTGCAGCGGCGTGCCCTGGTCGATGGCCCCGGCCAGCAGGCGGCCATGGAAGGTGCGCAGGGTGCGACCGTCGGTGGTGGTGCCTTCGGGGAATATCAGCAGGGGACGTTGCTCGCCTAGCTGTTCTCTGATCTGTTGGCGCAGGCGCTGGGCATCGCCACCGCCACGGCGGATGAACAGGGTCCCGGCCTTCTCGGCCAGCCAGCCGGCCACCGGCCAGTGCCGCACCTCGGCCTTGGACAGGAACGACAGCGGCGTGAGCATGCCGAGCAGCGGGATGTCGGTCCACGACACATGGTTGCAAACCCAGAGCATCGGCCGTTGTGGCAGTTCACCCCTGACCTTGACGTCGAAGGGCAGGGCGGCCACCAGGCGGCCCATGAACAGGCGTGTCCAGCGCTGGCGGCGTTCGATGGAGGTCTTAAGGCCCAGGCGTTCGCCAAGGGCGATGATGCTGGCCATTGCCAGCCCCAGGGCCAGTACCAGGAGCAGCCGCAGCAGGCGGGCAGTGGCCCGCAGGCGCGGCATCAGACCGCCGCCTTGAAGTGACGGGCGTAGCGCGGGCAGAGGTCGTCGCGCTTGAGCAGGATGAACACGTCGGCGACCTGGAAATCCTCGTCCCAGCAAGGCTCGCCGCAGATCTTCGCGCCCAGGCGCATATAGGCCTTGAGCAGCGGCGGCATCTCGGCGATGACGTTGTTTGGCAGCGGCAGGCTGGGCAGCGGGTTCTTCGGTTCGGCGCGCAGGTGCTCGGTGCACAGGTAGCGTTCACGCAGGCGCTGCATGATCGCGTGGGCCTGCACGCCACCGTCCTGCATGGGGATGCTGGCGCAACCCATCAGGTAGCTGTAGCGGCCTTCGTTGAGCACTTCGGCCAGCTCGCTCCAGAGCACGGCGATGGTGCCGCCGTTGCGGTAGGCCGGGTCGACGCAGGTACGGCCCAGTTCGAGGATCGGGCCCTGCAGCTGCAACAGGCCGTGCAGGCGGAATTCCTCTTCGCTGTAGAAGCGGCCCAGGCTGCTGGCGGCCTGGTGGTCGAGCAGGCGGGTGGTGGCGACCAGCTGGCCGGTGGCCAGGTCGCGCACGCCGATGTGGCGGCAGTGGATGTCGTAGTCGTCCATGTCCAGGCCGTGTTCGGCGCCCTTGAGCTTGGCCTTGAATTCGGCGCTGAACACCCTGAAACGCAGGGCCTGTGCTTCCTGCAGGGCCGCAGCGCCGACCAGGCGTTCGGCTTGCAGACGGCGTTCAGTGCTGTTGTCGCCAGAGCGAGCGATCCGAGTCATTGCGAGTCTCCATAAGCCAGCCAAAGGGTTGCGGCCGGTCGGCTTTGTTGTGCAAAGTCAGCCTAGGTACGCCCGGTGTCACCCCTGTGAATCTTTGGTGATGCTTGCGTGACACCCCCACAAGGAGCTTGCGATGGCCTGGTTGCAACGACTCAACGACCCCTTGCGCCACCCGCTGGCGGCGACCCTGGGAGAAAGCTACGCGGTGGTGCTCGAACGGCTGGGCACGGTTGCGCCGTTCGAGCTGGCGGTACTGGGCGGGCGCGCCATGGCCACGCCGGGCCTGGCCTTCCTGCTCGGTTACCAGGCGGCGCTGCGCGTGCTGTGGCCCAGCGCGCCCGCCAGCCTAGGGGCGTTGTGCGCCACCGAGCGGCGCAGCGTGCGCCCGGCGGACATGCACACCCGCCTCGATGGCTTGCGCCTGACCGGCAGCAAGGACTTCGTCACCGCCGGGCTGGACGCTGAATGGCTGTTGGTGGCGGCGCGCCATGAAGGGCCGGGCGAGGCGCCGCGGTTGCAACTGGCGGTGGTCTATCCGGGGGAGCCCGGTGTCAGCCTCGAGGCCTTGCCGACCCTGCCGTTGATGCCCGAAGTCGGCCATGGTCGGCTGCTGCTCAAGGAGGCTGCGTGCGAGTTGCTTGCCGGCGATGGCTGGGACGCCTACGTCAAACCCTTCCGCTCCCTTGAAGACCTTTATGTGCTCGCCGCGCTGGTGGCCTGGCTGCATGGCGTGGCCCAGGAATGCGCCTGGCCGCAGGACCTGCGACTGCGGTTGATCGGGCTGCTGGCCGGCTGTGCCGAGGGCAGCCGGCAATGTCCGGACAGCGTGGCCTGCCACGTGCTGCTGGGTGGCCTGTTTGCCCAGTTCCAGGCCTTGCGGAGCGAGATCGACCAGGCGCTGGCCTCAGGGCCGGAGCACTGGGCGCAATTGTGGCAGCGCGACCAGGGTCTGCTGGCGCTGGCCGGCGTGGCCCGTGACAAGCGCCTGGCCAAGGCCTGGAGTGCCGCCGGACTGTCATGAAAGCCTGAGAAACTGGGGAAATATTTGAATCTGGGCTGCACAGCAGCCCTTTGTAGGACTCCCCATGAAGGCAGTGATGCTTGCCCTGGCCATGACCGCTGCCTCGGCCTTGGCCGAAGACTGGCCCTTAGCGCAGTGGCCAGTCGATAACGCCGTCATCGACTGGCAGGCCGTCGACACCTACGCCTTCGCGCCGCGCGCTGCCGAACGCGGAGGCATTCGCACCGACGCACTGTTGATCATCCGCGATGGTCGCATTGTGCATGAGCGCTATACCGAACCAACCCGCGCCGACACGCCGCACCTGACCTGGTCGGTGAGCAAGAGCGTGCTGGCCACGGTCATGGGGGGGGCCTACGGCGAGGAGCGCTTCAAGCTCGATGACCCGGCTGCCCGCTACTACCCGGCCCTGCAGCGACATTCCGGGCTGCGCCTGGCCGACCTGCTGCACTGGGCCAGCGGCCTGGCCTGGCAGGAGGACTACGAATACGCGCCCTTGAAGTCGTCGGTGGTGGCCATGCTCTATACCCGCGGCCGCGCCGACATGGCGGCCTACACGGCGGCCATGCCCGCCGCCAGCGCCCCCGGCACGCATTTCGTCTACTCCAGCGGCGATAGCAACCTGCTCGCCGCCAGCCTGCGCGGCATGCTCGACCCCGCGCGCTATGCCGACTACCCCTGGCAGGCCCTGTTCACCCCGCTGGGGATCGACAGCGCGGTCTGGGAGCGGGATGGCGCGGGAACCTATGTCGGTTCCTCCTATCTTTATCTCACTGCCCGTGACCTGGCGCGCATCGGCCTGCTGATGCAGCGCAACGGACGCTGGCGCGAGGGGCGGTTGCTGCCGGCTGATTGGGTGGCGTTCAACCGCACCCTGTTCAGCGCCGCCCAGCCAGTGCCGGGCGAAGCCAACCCCGGCGGCCACTGGTGGCTCAACCAGCCGCTGCCCGGGCAGCCGGCGCCATGGCCGGATGCGCCAACGGACACCTTCGCCGCGCTCGGCCATTGGGGCCAGGCGCTCTATGTGCTGCCCTCGCGCAAGCTGGTGATCGTGCGCTACGCCGATGACCGCGACGCCAGCTTCAGCCACAACGAACTGCTCAAGCGGGTGCTGGCCGCCGTGGCCGGGGAGGGCGCATGAAGCGGGTCGTGCTCGTGCTGTTGCTGGCCGGGTTGGCCTGGGCCTGGCATGAGCGCCAGGCGCTGGCGGACTTCCCGGGCATTCTCTCGGCCTATTCGGCGAAGGAGTACTGCTCGTGCCGCTTCGTCATGGGCTTTGCTGAAACCTACTGCCGAGGCTATGTGCAGCAGTACCTGCCCCTGGGCCTGCTGGAGGAGGACGGCTCCCGGCGCCTGGTCACCGCCGAGGGCCTGGGCCGGCGCAACCAGGCCGCCTGGCAGGGCGCGCGCGAGGGCTGCCGCTTGCTGCCGTGAAACCGTGCGGGTAAGGTTGACGGCCTTGATTTACAGGATTTCACATGTTCAAGCCGTCCCACCTGCTGCCCGCCCTCCTGCTCGCCCTGTGCCTGCCCGCTCACGCCAACTGGCACCTGGACGGCGAGTCCTCGCGCCTGTCCTTCGTCACCGGCAAGAACGGCAATATCGCCGAGGTCAACCGTTTCCTGGTGCTGCACGGCAAGGTCGACCGCAAGGGCGCGGCCGAAGTGAGCATCGAGATGGACTCCGTCAGCAGCGGTATCCCGCTGCGCGACGAGCGCATGCGCGACAACCTGTTCGCCTTCGAGCAGTTCCCCGAGGCCACGGTGCAGGCGCAGATCGACCTGCGTCCGATCAACGACCTGGCCAATGGCGCGCAGCTGGAGCTGCGCCTGCCGGTCAGCGTCAGCCTGCATGGCCAGACCCGCAGCTACAACACCTTGCTGCTGGCCACGCGCCTGGACGAGCGGCGCTTCCAGGTGGTGACCCTCGAGCCGCTGATCCTGCGCGCCTCGGACTTCGGCCTGCTGCCGGGCCTGGAAAGCCTGCGCAAGCTGGCCGGGCTCAAGTCGATCAACCCCTCGGTGCCGGTGAGCGCGGTGCTGATCTTCACCGCTCGCTGACATGCCGGGGCCGGTCTTCCCCTGGCGGGATGGCAACCAGTTCGAACTGCTGATCGACGGCCCCGAGTTCTTTCCGCGCATGCTGCTGGCGATCGTGCGCGCCGAGTTCCAGGTTGACCTGGAGCTTTATCTGGTCGAGGGCGGCGCCTGCGCCGAGGCGGTGGTCGAGGCCCTGGAGCAGGCGGCGCGACGCGGCGTGCGGGTGCGCTGCCTGTTTGACGACTATGGCTCGCTGGCCTTCCCCACGGCCCTGCGCGAGCGTCTGCTGGCGGCGGGTGTCTACCTGCGCTGGTACAACCGCCTGCGCTGGCGCCGGGGCCTGCGCAACCTCTATCGCGATCATCGCAAGCTGCTGCTGGTGGATGAACGACTGGCGGTGGTCGGCGGCACCGGGGTCACCGATGAATTCTGGACGCCGGGCGAGGAGGCCAGCGAATGGCACGAGGTGATGGTGCGCATGCAGGGGCCGATCGTCACCGACTGGCAGCTGTTGTTCGATCGCCAGTGGCACGCCAACCAGCGCCGCACCGCCTGGCGTCCACCCGAGGGCTTCGGCCTGCCGCGTCTGCCCCAGGTCCCGGCTCAGGGCCAGGGCATGGGTCGGGTGGCCTACGCCGACGCCCGCCAGCACAAGGACATCCTGCATGCGCTGGTCCGCGCCCTGAACAGCGGGCAGCGGCGTATCTGGCTGGCCACGCCGTACTTCCTGCCGACCTTCAGCGTGCGCCGCTCGCTGCGCCGAGCCGCGCAGAAGGGCATCGATGTGCGCCTGCTGCTGACCGGCCCGCGCACCGACCACCCGGCGGTGCGTTATGCCGGGCACCGCTACTACCCGCGACTGCTGCGCGCCGGGGTGCGCATCTTCGAGTACCAGCCGTGCTTCCTGCACCTGAAGATGGTGCTGGTGGATGACTGGGTCAGCGTGGGGTCGTGCAACTTCGATCACTGGAACCTGCGCTTCAACCTCGAGGCCAACGTCGAGGCCCTCGACCCACCGCTGACCGCCGCGGTGGCCGCCAGCTTCGAGCGCGACTTCGCCCAGAGCCTGGAGGTCGACCTGGCGCGCTGGCACGCGCGACCATTGTGGCGGCGGATCCAGCAGCGCCTGTGGGGTTGGCTCGACCGGGTGGTGGCCAACCTGTTGGATCGACGCGACTAGTCGCGTATATCGCGCTCGGGCAAAGCGGACTATCGTGCAGGGATTGTTCCCAGACAACCGAAGGAGTGGATGCGATGACGGCGAAGAAGATTCTCATGCTGGTGGGCGACTACGTCGAGGACTACGAGGTCATGGTGCCATTCCAGGCCCTGGCCATGGTCGGCCATACCGTCCATGCCGTGTGCCCGGAGAAGATTGCCGGGCAGACGGTACGCACGGCGATCCACGATTTCGAGGGCGAGCAGACCTACAGTGAGAAGCCGGGGCACAACTTCGCCCTGAACTACGACTTCGTCCAGGTGCGTGCCGAAAGCTATGACGCGTTGCTGATCCCCGGTGGCCGCGCCCCGGAATACCTGCGCCTGAACGACAGGGTGCTGGAGCTGGTCAAGGCCTTCGACCAGGCCGGCAAGCCCATTGCGGCGGTGTGCCATGGGGCCCAGTTGCTGGCGGCAGCAGGCGTGCTCGAAGGGCGCGAGTGCAGCGCCTATCCCGCCTGTGCGCCCGAGGTACGGCTGGCGGGTGGGCGGTTCATCGATATCGCGGTGGACCAGGCTCACGTGGATGGCAACTTGGTTACCGCGCCGGCCTGGCCTGCGCATCCGGCTTGGCTGGCGGCGTTTCTGAAAGTGCTGGGTACCCGTATCTCCTGATTGTCATGGTTTAGTTTTGTAGGAGATCGCCCAGCCGGGCTGCGTTGTCGCAAAGGAAACTGTCCCTCTGTAGGAGCGGCCTTGTGTCGCGAAAGGGCCGCAAAGCGGCCCCAGGGTTTCAGCCTTAACGCAAAGATCGCCGGGGCCGCCTTGCGGCCCTTTCCGACCGGTCCGACGCCTCGGCAAGGCCGCTCCTACAGGGATCGTGTAGTTGCCGGCCATTCGGTAGCGGTCATGGAGAAATACCTGTCGCGCAGGGGAAAGGCCGTGGGGTAGGGGGGATGCTAGGGTGAAGCTCAGTCATGCCCATCGACAGGACGACCGCCCCGCATGGAAATACGTCTGCTCCATGGCGCCGCCATCGCGCCTTACATCGATGACCTCGCACGCTTGCGTCTGACGCTGTTTCGCGAGTTTCCCTATCTCCTGGACAGTTCCCTGAGCCACCAGGCCGATTACCTGGCCAATTACGCCGAGTCCGGACGCAGCCTGGTGGTGCTGGCGCTGGACGGCAGCCAGGTGGTGGGCGCCGCCACCGGCCTGCCGCTGGTGGATGTCGATCCCGAGCTGCAGCAACCGTTTCTCGCCCAGGGGCGCGATCCGGCGTCGGTCTACTACTTCGGCGAGTCGGTGCTGCTGCCGGCTTACCGTGGACAGGGGCTCGGCGTGCGCTTTTTCATCGAGCGCGAGTCCTATGCGCACAAGCTGGCCGAGTTTGACTGCTGCGCGTTCTGTGCGGTGGAGCGCCCTTCCGGGCATCCGCGGCGTCCGGCGGACTACAAGCCATTGCAGGGTTTCTGGCGCAACCGAGGTTTTCTGCATGAGCCGTCGCTGCGTACCGCCTACCGTTGGCGGGACCTCGATGAGCAGGCTCAGTCGGCCAAGATCATGTCGTTCTGGCTCAAGGCGCTGCCTGTTTGAGATTCAGGGGGCTGTGAAACGACGACGGCCCCGCGATGGGGCCGTCGTTGCTACAGCGGAAGGCTTACTTCACTTCCACCGCCAGGCTCTCGGCGATCTTGTTCTGCCACAGCGCGGGACCGGTGATGTGCACCGACTCGCCCTTGCTGTCCACCGCGACGGTGACCGGCATGTCCTTCACGTCGAACTCGTAGATCGCTTCCATGCCCAGCTCGGCGAAGGCCAGGACCTTCGACTTGCGGATGGCCTGGGCCACCAGGTAGGCAGCGCCGCCGACGGCCATCAGGTACACGGCCTTGTTGTCCTTGATCGCCTCGATGGCGGTCGGGCCGCGCTCGGACTTGCCGATCATGCCCAGCAGGCCGGTCTGCTCGAGGATCTGGCGGGTGAACTTGTCCATGCGGGTTGCGGTGGTCGGACCGGCAGGGCCCACCACTTCGTCACCGACCGGGTCGACCGGGCCGACGTAGTAGATGAAACGGCCCTTGAGGTCGACCGGCAGCTCTTCGCCACGGTTGAGCATCTCGACCATGCGCTTGTGCGCGGCGTCGCGGCCGGTGAGCATCTTGCCGTTGAGCAGGATGGTCTCGCCCGGCTTCCAGCTGGCGACTTCTTCCGGGGTGATGTCGTCGAGGTTGACGCGACGGGCGCTCGGGCCGGCTTCCCAGACGATTTCCGGGTAGGCGTCCAGCGACGGCGCTTCCAGCTCGGCAGGGCCGGAACCGTCCAGCACGAAGTGGGCGTGACGGGTGGCGGCGCAGTTGGGGATCATGCACACCGGCAGCGAGGCGGCGTGGGTCGGGTAGTCCATGATCTTGACGTCGAGCACGGTGGTCAGGCCGCCCAGGCCCTGGGCGCCGATGCCCAGCTGGTTGACCTTGTCGAACAGCTCCAGGCGGATTTCCTCGAGGCGGTTCTGCGGGCCACGGGCCTTCAGCTCATGGATGTCGATGGACTCCATCAACACTTCCTTGGCCATGACCGCAGCTTTCTCGGCGGTGCCGCCGATGCCGATGCCGAGCATGCCAGGCGGGCACCAGCCGGCGCCCATGGTCGGGACGGTCTTCAGCACCCAGTCGACGATCGAGTCGGACGGGTTGAGCATGGCCATCTTCGACTTGTTCTCCGAGCCGCCACCCTTGGCCGCGACATCGACCTCGACTTTGTCGCCGGGGACGATGGAGTAGTGGATGACGGCCGGGGTGTTGTCCTTGGTGTTCTTGCGGGCACCGGCCGGGTCGGCCAGGATCGAGGCGCGCAGGACGTTCTCGGGCAGATTGTAGGCGCGGCGCACACCTTCGTTGATCATGTCGTCGACGCTCAGGGTGGCGCCGTCCCAGCGTACGTCCATGCCGACGCGAATGAACACGGTGACGATACCGGTGTCCTGGCAGATCGGGCGGTGGCCGGTGGCGCACATGCGCGAGTTGATCAGGATCTGGGCGATCGAGTCACGCGCGGCTGGCGACTCTTCACGCAGGTAGGCTTCGTGCATCGCCTGGATGAAGTCGACGGGGTGGTAGTACGAGATGAATTGCAGGGCGTCGGCGACGCTCTGAATCAGGTCGTCTTGCTTGATCACGGTCATGCAGCGCGCTCCTCTTAAAGACGGGAACATTCGAAAAGGCATTCCGACAGTGCACACCGGTATGTCAGGAACGCCTGGCAAGGCGCCGGCTGGTCGGGCCGGCACAAAAAGGCGCGGCAGTATACCGTGCCGCGCCTTCGGAAACACCTGCACGTGGTCTGGACCAAGGTCGGCAGGGGAAGGGCATCCTTTTTGCTGTAAAGCCTTAGCCGTTTTCACGGCGCAAGGCCATTCCTGCATGAGATCGCGTACCCTTGTAGGAGCGGCCTTGTGCCGCGAAAGGGGTGCGAAGCGCCCCCGGAGTCCACAATGCGTGCGGAGAAAAACCGAGGATGCCCGAACTTTGCGTGGGCGAGCGTCAATGGACAGTGCCTGGCGGCAGCAACCTACTGGATGCCCTAAACGAGGCAGGCCTTAGTGTGCCCTACAGCTGCCGCGCCGGCAGCTGCCACGCCTGCCTGGTGCGTTGCCTGGACGGTATCCCCGTCGACGCGAAACCCGAGGCGCTGGTGGCGGAAAAGCGCGAGCAGGGCTGGCGCCTGGCCTGCCAGTGCTCGGTCGCCAGCGACTTGCGGGTGGCGTTGTTCGACCCCCGAAGCGATGGCCTGCCGGCCACGGTAATCGGCCTGGACTGGTTCGCTGATGTGCTGCGCCTGAGGCTGCGACCGGAGCGGCCGCTGCGCTACCAGGCCGGACAGCACCTGGTGCTGTGGAGCGGCGGCGTTGCGCGCCCCTACTCGTTGGCGAGCCTGCCGGGTGAGGACGACTTCCTCGAGTTTCACCTGGACTGCCGCCGTCCCGGTGCGTTCTGCGACCAGGCAAGGCAGCTTCGCCTGGGGGATGTGCTGAGGCTCGGTGAACTCAGGGGCGGTGCGTTGCACTACGACCCGGACTGGCAGGCGCGGCCGCTCTGGCTGCTGGCGGCGGGCACCGGGCTGGCGCCGTTATGGGGCATTCTGCGTGAGGCGTTGCGACAGGGGCATCAGGGGGAAATTCGGGTGCTGCACATGGCACACACCGCTGAGGGGCACTATCTGGCGCAGTCGTTACAGGCGCTGGACGGAGTGACGGTCGAGTGGGTGTTGGCGGCGCAGCTGGATGAAGCGCTGGCTGGGTTGAAGCTGATGTCGCGTCAGACCATGGCGCTGGTGTGCGGGTCACCTGGGAGCGTGGAGCGCTTTGCCCGACGGCTGTTCATTGCTGGGGTGCCACGTAATCAGATATTTGCGGACGTATTTACCGAGCATGTTTGAGGGCTGAAAAGTATCGCGGGGCAAGCCCGCTCCCACAATGCCGACACCGGCGTGGGAGCGGGCTTGCCCCGCGATAGGGACTGCCGAGGGATCAGCCGACCAGCGGATCACCGACATGCAGGATCTTCATGCCGTTGGTGCCACCGATGGTGTGGTAGCTGTCGCCCTTGGTCAGGATCACCCAGTCACCTTGCTCGACCAGACCGCGCTTGAGCAGCTCGTCGACCGCCGCCTGGCTCACCTTGTCGGCCGGCAGCGAGGCCGGGTCGAAGGCGATCGGGTAGACGCCGCGGAACATGTTGGCACGGGCCTGGGTGGCGCGGTGCGGCGACAGGGCGAAGATCGGCACGTGCGAACGCAGGCGCGACATGATCAGCGGGGTGTAGCCACTTTCGGTGAGGGCGATGATCGCCTTGACGCCGGGGAAGTGGTTGGCGGTGTACATGGCCGCCAGGGCGATGGACTCGTCGCAGCGCTCGAAGGTGGTGTGCAGGCGGTGGCTGGACTTCTGGCTGGTCGGGTGCTTCTCGGCGCCCGAGCAGATACGGGCCATGGCCTGTACGGCTTCGATCGGGTAGGCACCGGCGGCGCTTTCGGCCGACAGCATCACCGCATCGGTGTTGTCGAGCACGGCGTTGGCCACGTCGGACACTTCGGCGCGGGTCGGCATCGGGTTCTGGATCATCGACTCCATCATCTGGGTCGCCACGATCACCGCTTTGTTGTTGCGGCGGGCGTGCTGGATGATCTTCTTCTGGATGGCGATCAGCTCGGCGTCGCCGATTTCCACGCCCAGGTCGCCACGGGCAACCATGACGGCGTCGGAAGCGAGGATCAGCTGGTCGAGGGTCTCGTCGTCGGCGACCGCTTCGGCGCGTTCGATCTTGGCCACCAGCCAGGCGCTGCCGCCGGCTTCGTCACGCAGCTTGCGCGCGTATTCCATGTCGCTGGCGTCACGCGGGAACGACACGGCCAGGTAGTCCAGGTCCATTTCCGCGGCCAGCTTGATGTCGGCCTTGTCTTTTTCGGTCAGGGCCGGCGCGGTCAGGCCGCCACCTTTGCGGTTGATGCCTTTGTGGTCGGACAGCGGGCCACCGATGATCACCACGCAGTGCAGGGCATCGGCGGTGGCGGTTTCGACGCGCATGACCACGCGGCCGTCGTCGAGCAGCAGTTCGTCACCGACGCCGCAGTCCTTGACCAGGTCGGGGTAATCGATGCCGACGATGTCCTGGTTGCCTTCGGTCAGCGGGTGGGCGGTGGAGAAGGTGAACTTGTCACCGACTTTCAGTTCGATGCGCTTGTTGGCGAATTTGGCGATGCGGATCTTCGGACCTTGCAGGTCGCCCAGCAGCGCGACATGGCGGCCGTTCTTGGCGGCGATGTCACGGATCAGGCGGGCGCGGGCCTTGTGCTCGTCCGGGGTGCCGTGGGAGAAGTTCAGGCGTGCCACGTCCAGGCCGGCGAGGATCAGCTGTTCGATCACTTCCGGCGAATTGCTGGCGGGGCCAAGGGTGGCGACGATTTTGGTACGGCGGATGGTCATGCACAGACTCCTATAGTGAAGCGCAGCGAAAGGCTACTCCTCAATTGCGCTGTAGTCATTGTTCCGTTGCACTACCCACGCACGAAGGAGGGTTGCGTTTGAACGGTGCGGGTATGCTTGCAAATGGCGGTGAAGATTTGCCGTGAAAGGCCGATACACTGCCCATCAAAGGAGAATTCCCATGCGCACCCTGATCGTTTTGACCATGGCGGCCAGTGTCGTCGGCTGCACCCGCTGGTCCATGGACCACCACCTGAACAACGCCTACCGCGCTTACGACCGTGGCGATTGCGCGAAAGTCATGCTGGAGCTGTCGCAGGTCGACCGCACCAGCCGCGCCCGTCCGTTCATCCACCCAGAGGTGTCGCTGCTGCGTGGCCAGTGCCTGGAGCGGCAGAAGCTCTTCGTCGACGCGGCGCAGACCTACCAGTACCTGATCCAGCAGTACCCGCGCAACGAGTACGCCTACCGCGCCCAGGCCCGTCTGCAGACGCTGGAAAAGCTCGGGCACCTGCGCGGCAGCGAGGCGACGGTGGCCAGTCCCGTGAACACTACACCTTGGCGTTAATCCTAATGTGTCGATGATTTCATGTAGTCCGTCCGTCGGACTGGGCTAATCTGTTAGAGAGTTGTCACGATCATCGCCAGTACCTTGTCTTCCTGGCCCCGGGTACAGGATTTCACTGCGATCATGTTTATCGAGCGACACATACAACGTCATCAGCTGCCTTGCGTGCTCAAGGTGTTCAACCGCTGCACCGACCAGCAGATCGGCTATCTGGGCAACGCCTCGGAAGACGGCCTGATGCTGATCAGCCAGTTGCCGGTGCTGGTGGGGCCGGATTTCGAGCTGCAATTGCGGGTACCCCTCGCCGGCGGTGGCCTGCAATTTATCAACCTGACGGCCAGTTGCCTGTGGTGCCGCGAGGATGAGACGCCGGGGCATTTCGATGCCGGCTTCATGCTGCTGCAGGCACCGCAGGAATACGATGAGTTCGTCCGTTCCCTGCGCGACTTCTTCAGCTTCCGGCCCATGAACGCCTCCGCCTGAGGCTGGCCCAGCCCTGCCACGTGCCGTTAGACTCTGGTCGACCTCGATACAGGAAGACCCCGTGAGCTCCAGCATTTTCTGGCACGACTACGAAACCACCGGCATCAATCCGCGTAGCGACCGCCCGCTGCAGGTGGCCGGCGTGCGCACCGACCTTGACCTCAACGAGATCGAGGCGCCGATCAGCCTCTACTGCCGCCCCTCCGACGATATCCTGCCGCATCCGGCGGCCTGCCTGGTGACTGGCATAACCCCCCGGCAACTGGCCGACCAGGGCCTGTGCGAAGCCGAATTCATGACCCGGGTGCACGATCAGTTGGCCCGTCCCGGCACCTGCGCTGCGGGCTACAACACCTTGCGTTTCGACGATGAGGTCACCCGCTACAGCCTCTACCGCAACTTCTTCGACCCCTACGCCCGGGAATGGCAGGGCGGCAACAGCCGCTGGGACCTGATCGATGTGGTCCGCACCGCCTATGCGCTGCGCCCCGAGGGGATCGTCTGGCCACAGCAGGACGGGCGCACCAGCCTGCGCCTGGAACTGCTGAGCAAGGCCAATGGTATCGACCACGGCCATGCCCACGAGGCGCTTTCCGACGTGCGGGCGACCATTGCCCTGGCCCGCTTGATCCGCGAGAAACAGCCGCGGTTGTATGACTGGCTGTTCCAGTTGCGCAGCAAGCACAAGGTCATGGAACAGGTTCGGCTATTGCAGCCACTGGTACATGTATCCGGACGTTTCTCGGCCCAGCGCAACTATATCGGCGTGGTACTGCCTTTGGCCTGGCATCCGCGCAACCGCAACGCGCTGATTGTCTGCGACTTGCAACAAGATGCTTCGCCGCTGCTCCAGGAAAGTGCAGAAGCATTGCGCCAGCGCCTGTATACGCGGCACGAAGACATGGCCCAGGGCGAACTACCGGTACCGCTGAAGTTGCTGCATATCAACCGCTGCCCGGTATTGGCGCCACTGTCGGTATTGCGCCCGGCCGACCAACAACGCCTGGGGCTCGAGTTGTCGGCATTGCAGGCCCGGGCGGAGCAATTGGCCAATCAGCAGGCCATTTGGGGAGACAAGCTGGACATCATTTATCAGGAAGAAGGCTTTGCCCCCAGCGAAGACCCGGAGCAACAGTTGTATGACGGTTTTATCGGTGACCGGGACAAGCGCCTGAGCGAACAAGTGCGGCGTGTGGATCCGGCGCAATTGGCACATGGGCAATGGATGTTCGATGACCCGAGGCTGCCGGAACTGCTGTTCCGCTATCGCGCGCGAAACTTTTCCGACACCCTTGATGAACAAGAGCGCGCCCGTTGGCATGCATTCTGTCAGCAGCGGCTTACTGATCCTACTTGCGGTGCGCCTAATACCCTGGCGGACTTCGAGCAGGCATGCCAGAGCAGTTGGAGCGACGCCAGCGAAGCGGGACGGCAGGTGCTGGAGGCCTGGCAAACCCATGTCCGGCAACTGAAAGTGCAGTACCAGCTTTGAAATGTGCAGATAAACAAAAAACGCCGGCAAGTGCCGGCGTTTTTCATGTTGAAACCAACGCGCCTTTCAGGCGAATCAGTCCAGCAGGGTAGCCCAGCTTTCGACGACGTCGCCGCCCCACTTGGCTTTCCACTCTTTCAGGGTCTTGTGATTGCCACCCTTGGTTTCAATAACCTCGCCGTTGTGCGGGTTCTTGTATTGCTTGACCTTGCGTGCACGCTTGGTGCCGGTGGTCTTGACTGCGCCGCGCGGGGCTTTGCTCAGTTTGCTTTCCGGGTCGAGCAGGGCGATCACGTCACGCAGCGACTTGCCGTTTTCGGCCATCAGTTCGCGCAGCTTCTTTTCGAACTCCAGTTCTTTTTGCAGCTTGCCGTCTTGCGACAGGTTGGCCAGGCGGGCTTGAAGTTCCTTGATGGCTTCTTCGGTGGCGCGGTATTCGTTGATCAGGGACATGGTGTGTTCCTTAATGCATGTTCAGAGAGAGACAGTGGGGCAATAATAGACAGGCGAAACTCTCAAGTAAACAATTTAATATTGATCACTCATTTAATAGTAGGCACTGACTGCGCAGTCATTAGGTTAAGAAAAATTTACAATTTGTCTGGGCCACTGGCCATTTCCCCTTGGGAAGAAGGGAATAGGCTTGTGCGACGGTGTCCTCGAACCTGAGGATGCGAGGGTGTAGATGCTTACTGCGTTTTTCCCGGCAGGCCGCTAGAATATGCGCCTTTGCGAAGTTCTGGAGTCTCCCTCATGCGCACCTATCGACTGGTGATTGCCTGCCCCGACCGCGTCGGCATCGTGGCAAAAGTCAGTAATTTCCTGGCCCTCTACAATGGCTGGATCAACGAAGCCAGCCACCACTCCGACGAGCAGAGCGGTTGGTTCTTCATGCGCCATGAGATCCGCGCCGAGTCCCTGCCGTTCGGTATCGAGGCTTTCCGCGAGGCGTTCGCCCCGATCGCCGAAGAGTTCTCCATGACTTGGCGGATCACCGACTCGGCGCAGAAGAAGCGCGTGGTGCTGATGGCCAGCCGTGAGTCGCACTGCCTGGCCGACTTGCTGCACCGCTGGCACACCGACGAGCTGGACTGCGAGATTCCCTGCGTGATCTCCAACCACAATGACCTGCGCAGCATGGTCGAGTGGCACGGCATTCCGTTCCACCATGTGCCGGTCGACCCCAAGGACAAGCAGCCGGCGTTCGCCGAGGTCTCGCGCCTGGTCGCCGAGTACGGCGCCGACGCCGTGGTGCTGGCGCGCTACATGCAGATTCTGCCGCCGCAGCTGTGCCAGGAATACGCGGAAAAGGTCATCAACATCCACCACAGCTTCCTGCCCTCGTTCGTGGGTGCCAAGCCGTACCACCAGGCGGCACTGCGCGGCGTGAAGCTGATCGGCGCTACCTGCCACTACGTGACCGAGGAGCTGGACGCCGGCCCGATCATCGAGCAGGACGTGGTGCGTGTCAGTCACGCCGACAGCATCGAGGACATGGTGCGCTTCGGCCGTGACGTGGAAAAGATGGTCCTGGCCCGTGGCCTGCGCTATCACCTGGAAGACCGCGTGCTGGTGCACGGCAACAAGACCGTGGTGTTCAACTGAGTCGAGGGCCATGGCATGGCAGACCCGCGTGACAAGGCCGGCGCCTCGGCGCCACCCACCTTGGG
This sequence comes from Pseudomonas carassii, assembly GCF_036324045.1. NCBI lineage: Bacteria > Pseudomonadati > Pseudomonadota > Gammaproteobacteria > Pseudomonadales > Pseudomonadaceae > Pseudomonas > Pseudomonas carassii. The sequence continues at coordinate 49,688 of NZ_JAZDCT010000004.1, forward strand.
CGAAGGCTGCCTGGCCCGCTTCGACCCCGAGGTGTTGAGCGATGACGACGGCACCGAGTTCCCCGGTGCCGCCGAGCTTTGGGGGCGACTCAACCCGTCTGGCGACGACGCTCAAGTCGAGGACGCGCCAGCAGGTACAGGAACACCAGTCCGTCCGCCAGCAGATAGAGTCAACAGGTAAGCGCGCTGGCAGCGGTCCGCCAGCTCGGGCGCTTCATGGGCCGGTCTGGCGCTCCAGCCAGGCGGACTTGGTCAGTGGCTCACGGCCCTGGGCCAGCAACTGGTGCAGGGTATCGAGCCAGTAATTGCGTGCGCTGGCGTGGCGCATGTCGACAGGGTGCAGGCCCAGGCGCAGGGTGTCGGCTTCGCGCCAGCGGCGGCATTGCCAGTCGCTGACTACTCTCGACAGGCCGCGGCGCCAGGCGCTGCGGGCACTCCACACCAGTCCCGGGGCCTCGAAGGCGTTGAAGTCCGGCAGCCGGTACAGGTGGCGCGGGGAGCTGGTGTAGCGCAGTGGCAACTGCCTCAGTGCCTGGCGCGTGCCTTCGCTCATCAACCAGGCGGGGGCGACGAAGCCAGCCACCGGCCAGCCCTGTGTCTCGAACAGTGCCAGCCCGGCCTGCAGGCGTTGCAGGGCGTCTGCCTGGTCCAGCCCATGGAACTCGCCTTCGTGGGTATAGATCCGACGCAGGAAGTATTCGCCCGGTCCGCGCGGTGGGGGGCCATCGTCGGCGTGGTAGTAGCCATGCAGGGCCAGTTCATCGCCCCGGGCCAGGCGTCGCTCGAGCAAGCGGCAGAAGGTGGGTGAACGCGTCAGGGGGTTGCGGTGGTGGAAGTCCGGCACCACCAGCCAGGTCATGGGCACCCTGCCCAGTGCGTCGATGGCCTGGACGAAGGGCTGGTAGTCCGGCCAGGTTTCCGGCGCGATATCGTGCAGCACCAGCATCAGGCTGCGCGTGGCGGCCCGGCCCTCAGCCATGGGCGCGCACCGGCAGCGGGTGGCCGAGCACCGCCTGGTAATGCTGGAGCAGGCCGTTGACCACGGTGTCCCAGCTGTAATGGCGCTCCACGTGTTGGCGTGCCTGACGGCCCAACTGGTCCACACCGCTGTCGAACGCTTCGCGCACAGCCTTGGCCATGGCTTGGCCATCGTTGGGCGGGCACAGCCGGCCGTAGCGTTCGTCGACGATTTCGCTGAAGGCGCCGGCACGCACGGCCACCACGGGCGTGGCGCTGGCCATGGCCTCGAGGATTACCAGGCCGAAGGTTTCCTGGTCGCCGGCATGCACCAGCAAGTCGGCGCTGGCCAGCAGACGGGCGATTTGTGTGGGCGGGCAGAAGTGATCGATCACGCTGACATTGCCCGGCACGCTGGCCGGCATGTTCGAGCCCACCAGCAGCAGGTGGTAGGGCTGGCCGAGCGCGTGCATGCAGTCAAGCAGCAGCGGCAGGTTCTTTTCCCGCGAGCCGCGGCCGGCGAACACCAGCAGGCGGCTGGTATCGGCGATGCCCAGCTCGGCGCGCAGACCGGGATCGTGCCGGTTGGGGTTGAACAGCGCCAGGTCCACGCCCAGGCGCTGCACGTGCACGTTCTCCACGCCCAGCCTGCGCAACTTGTCAGCCATCACCTGGCTGGGTGCCAGGACCCGGTCGAAATGCCCGTAGAGCTTGCTGACATAGGCCTCGACATTGGGGGTGAACCAGTTGCCCATGCGGTTGCTCACCAGCAGGGGCAGGTCGGAGTGATAGAAGCCGATCACCGGCACATCGAGCTTGCGCCGCGCCTCCAGGGCCGCCCAGGCGGTGAGGTAGGGGTCGCCGACCTCGATCAGGTCGGGCCGCAGGCGGCGCAGTTCTTTGCACCAGGGCGCCAGGCGCACCGGGAAGCGATAGCCGTTGCCGAAGGGCAGGGGTGGAGCAGGTACGTGGTAGATACCATCGACCTGGCTGGCATTGGCACCGGGAATCAGCAGGCTGTGGCGAACGCCGGGCATGGCGTCTAGGCGGCGGTGTTTGGCATCAAGGTAGGTTCGCACGCCGCCGCTGGCCGGGGCATAGAACATGGTGATGTCGGCGATGTGCACGATCAGCATCCCTCCGGGATCGTCCTCGGGTGAGTCATTCGGCGGTTATGAACCGGCGATGACGCGCCTGAGGGTTGACCTACCTGAAGGATAGTTTGTTCGATCGGGTTTTGGCGGGGCGCCCTGTCGCGGGGCAAGCCCGCTCCCGCGAGGGGAGCGGGCGGCGGATCAGATGCGGAAGCTGCCGACCAGTTGCTTGAGGCGGCCGGCCTGCTGCTCGAGGTCCGAGCAGGCACGCAGGGTGGCCTGCAGGTTCTCGACGCCTTCCTGGTTGAGCATGTTGATCTCGTTGATGTCCATGTTGATCGAGTCGACCACGGCGGTCTGCTCTTCGGTGGCGGTGGCCACCGACTGGTTCATGCCGTCGATCTCGCCGATGCGCTGGGTGACGCTGCCCAGGCGTTCGCCGGCCTGGTTGGCGATGTCCATGCTGTCCTGGCTGTGACGCTGGCTCTGGCCCATGGTGTCGACCGACTCGCGGGCGCCGACCTGCAGCTCCTCGATCATGGTCTGCACCTGCTGCGCCGACTCCTGGGTGCGGTGCGCCAGGTTACGCACTTCGTCGGCGACCACGGCAAAACCACGTCCGGCCTCGCCGGCTCGGGCTGCCTCGATGGCGGCGTTGAGCGCCAGCAGGTTGGTCTGCTGGGAAATGCTGGTGATCACTTCGAGGATCTGGCCGATGTTGACGGTCTTGTTGTTCAGCGTCTCGATATGCTCGCTGGAGGTGACGATCAGGTCCGACAGGCGATTCATCGCATCGATGTTGCGTTGCACCACCTGCTGGCCTTCCTCGGCCAGCAGCCGCGCGGAGCTGGCATGCTGCGAGGCCTGGGCGGCGTTGCCGGCGATCTCCTGGGCAGCGGCGCCGAGCTGGTTGATGGCGGCGGCGACGCTGTTGGTGCGGTTGGACTGCTCGTCGGAGTTGCTCATCGACGAGTTCGAGGCGCTGATGACCCGCAGTGCCACTTCGTTGACCTGCTCGGTGGCCGAGGACACCTCGCGGATCGAACCGTGGATGCGTTCGACGAAGCGGTTGAAGGCGGTACCGAGGATGCCGAACTCGTCGTGGTTGTGGATTTCCAGGCGGCGGGTCAGGTCGCCTTCACCCTCGGCAATGTTCGACATGGCACGGGTCATGGTGTGCAGCGGCTGCATCAGCACGCGGATCAGCAGGCCGAGCAGGGCGATGATGATCACCACCGCCACCAACGTGGCGATTACCGCCGAAGTACGGAAGGTGCTGAGCATCGAGAAGGCCTTGTCCTTGTCCACCGACAGGCCGATGTACCAGTTGGCCGACGGCAGGCCCTTGACCGGGGTGAAGGTCAGCAGGCGGGTTTCGCCGTTGAGCGTCACTTCGGTCAGGTTGCTGGACAGCCTGGGCGTGTTCTGCGGGAACAGGTCCGACAGCGTCTTCATCACCAGGTTCTTGTCCGGGTGCACCAGGATCTTGCCCTGGTCGTTGACCAGGAAGGCGTAGCCCATGCCGCCGAAGTTCAGCGAGTTGATGATCTGCACCAGGCCGTCGAGGGCCAGGTCGCCGCCGACCACGCCGACCGAGCGCGAGGCGGTGCTGATGATCGAGATGACCAGCTCGTTGGTGGCCATGTCGATGTAGGGTTCGGTGAGGATCGGGCCGTTGGCGTTCAGGCCGTCCTTGTACCAGGGGCGCACGCGCGGGTCGTAGCCGTCGGGCATCTTGGTGTCCGGGCGCACGGTGAAGGTGCCGTCGGGCTGGCCCAGGTAGATGGTCTGGAAGCTCGAGGTGAGGGCGTTCTGGCCAAGCAGGGTGCCGGTGTTCTGTGGGTACTGGGCAATGTTCTGGGCGACGTTCTCGACCAGCTTGATGCGCCCTTCGAACAGGTTGCGGATATTGGTGGAGGTGGACTCGCCCATCTCAGCCAGGTAGTTCTCCAGGTCTTCGCGAATGGCGTTACGCTGGAGGTAGTCGTTGTAAAGGGTAAAGAGGCTGAAGGCGAGTATCACGATCAGTGATGCCGCCAGAAGAATCTTGTGGCTGAAACGAAGGCTTTTATTCATAACGTGATCGTGTCCGCTAAGGTTTTTTATCGGGTCGTTCGCACAAAGCACGGTTGGAAAACAGTGCAACAATTCCCGTGGGTCCTTTTCGGGTTGTTACTGTCTTTCTGGGTAGAATCATTTTGAAATATCGGCTGTCACGCGACGGAACTTGAGCAGGGGATGAAAGAAGATGTCAGATTCCTTACGAATGGTAGTAGGAGCAGGTCCTGATGGTCAGCCGGTATCCCAGTCCATGCGCCTGGCCAACCGGCATGGCCTGGTGGCCGGCGCCACCGGCACCGGCAAGACGGTCACCCTGCAACACCTGGCCGAGTTGTTCAGCGATGCCGGGGTCGCGGTATTCGCTGCGGATGTGAAGGGCGACCTGTGCGGCCTCGGCGCGGCCGGGGTGCCCCAGGGCAAGGTGGCCGAGCGGATCGCCGGCATGCCCTGGCTGAACCACAAGCCCCAGGCTTATCCGGTAAGTCTTTGGGATATCGCGGGGCAATCGGGGCATCCGTTGCGCACCACCCTGAGCGAAATGGGACCGTTGCTGCTGGGCAACCTGCTGGAGCTCACCGACAGCCAGCAGGCCGCCTTGTATGCGGCGTTCAAGGTGGCCGATCGCGAAGGCCTGCTGCTGCTCGACCTGAAAGACCTCAAGGCCCTGCTCGCGCACCTGAAGGACAACCCCCAGCTGTTGGGCGAGGACAGCGCCTTGATGACCAGCGCTTCCACGCAGGCCTTGCTGCGCCGACTGGCGACCCTGGAACAGCAGGGCGCCGAGGCACTGTTCGGCGAGCCGGCGCTGCAACTGGAGGACCTGCTGCGCCCTGAAGGCGACGGACGCGGGCGTATCCACCTGCTCGACGCCAGCCGCCTTGTACATGACGCGCCCAAGGTCTATGCGACCTTCCTGCTGTGGCTGCTGGCTGAACTGTTCGAGCAGCTGCCGGAGCGCGGCGATGCCGACAAGCCGGTGCTGGCGCTGTTCTTCGATGAGGCGCACCTGCTGTTCAACGGTACGCCCAAGGCGTTGCAGGATCGTCTGGAGCAGGTGGTGCGGCTGATCCGCTCCAAGGGCGTTGGGGTGTATTTCGTCACCCAGTCGCCGGGCGACCTGCCGGATGCGGTGCTGGCGCAGCTGGGCCTGCGTATCCAGCATGGCCTGAGGGCATTCACCGCCAAGGAGCAGAAGTCGCTGCGCGCGGTGGCCGATGGTTTCCGCCCCAACCCGGCGTTCGACAGCCTGGGGGTGCTGACCGAGCTGGGCATTGGTGAGGCTTTGGTCGGGACGTTGGAAGAGAAGGGCACGCCGGCCATGGTCCAGCGGGTACTGATCGCGCCGCCGCAGTCGCGGATCGGGCCGTTGAGTGCGACCGAGCGGCAGGCGCTGATTGCGGCATCGCCCCTGGCCGGGCGCTATGACAAGCCAATCGACCGTGAGTCGGCCTATGAAATGCTCAACCAGCGCAAGGGCGAGCCGGTGGAGCCGGTGCCCCAGGCCAAGGCCGACGAAGACAGCTTCGCCGACAAGGCCGGTGAGTTCCTGCAGAGCGCGGCGGGGCAGGCCATCAAGTCGGCGGTGCGCCAAGCGGCCAATCAGTTGGGGCGGCAGTTGGTGCGTGGGTTGATGGGGTCGTTGTTGGGGGGCAGGAAGCGTTGATATTCCTGTCCCGGCCTCTTCGCGGGTTTACCCGCGAAGAGGCCGGTGCCCGAACAATACCCACGAAAAAGGCGCCCGAGGGCGCCTTCTTCTATTGCGGTACCACTCAGCCAATGGCCTTGGTGGCCAGCCAGAACAGGCCGGCGGCCAGGCCCATCGTTGCCGGCAGGGTGAGCACCCAGGCCAGCAGGATGGTCTTCACGGTGCCGCCCTGCAGGCCGCTCTTGTTGGCGACCATGGTACCGGCGACACCCGACGACAGCACGTGAGTGGTGGAAACCGGCAGGCTGAACACGTTGGCCATGCCGATGGCGCAGGCCGCGGTGATCTGGGCCGACATGCCCTGGGCATAGGTCATGCCCTGCTTGCCGATCTTCTCGCCGACGGTCAGCACCACGCGCTTCCAGCCGACCATGGTGCCCAGGCCCAGGGCCAGGGCGACGGCGACGATCACCCAGAACGGTGCGTACTCGGTGGTGGCGGTCAGGTCCTTGCGCAGTTTCTCCAGGTCGGCCTTTTCACGGGCCTGTAGGCCCGGCAGCTTGCCGACCTTCTTCGCCGTGTCATCCAGGCACAGCAGGTAGCGACGCACTTCGACGCGCTTCTCGGCGCTCAGGGCGCGGTAGTCGGTCACCCCGGCCAGCGACGATTGCAGTGCGGCGATGGTCGGCTCGGTCTGCTGCGGGTTGCAACTGAACTGTTCCGGCAGGTCGCTCGCCTGCGCCTTGCCCAGTGCCAGGAACTCGCCCAGGGTGGCGGCGTTGCGCTGGTAGAACTGGCTCAGGTGCAGGGTGGCGTCGCGGGTGCGCTCGATCTGGTAGGTGGTGCTGTTCAGGTCGAGGACGAACTTGGCCGGGACGATGCCGATCAGCACCAGCATGATCAGGCCGATGCCTTTCTGGCCGTCGTTGGAGCCGTGCACGAAGCTCACGCCCATGGCCGAGATCACCAGCACCAGGCGGTTCCAGAACGGCGGGTGCTTCTTGTCGTCGAGCTTGCGGCGCTGGTCCGGGGTCTTGTGCATCTTCGACAGCGGGCGCCACCATTTCAGGCCGATCAGCACCAGGGCGGCGACAGCGAAGCCGGCCATGGGCGAGAGCACCAGGGACATGGCGATGTCGATCGCCTTCTGCCAGTTGACGCCGTCGCCCAGCGGAATGTCGCTGATCAGGGCGTTGGCCAGGCCGACGCCGAGGATCGAGCCGATCAGGGTGTGCGAGCTGGAGGCAGGGATACCGAAGTACCAGGTGCCCAGGTTCCAGGTGATGGCCGCGGCCAGCAGCGAGAAGACCATGGCCAGGCCGTGACCGGTGTTCACATTGATCAGCAGTTCGACAGGCAGCAGGTGGACGATGGCGTAGGCCACCCCGACACCGCCGAGCAGAACGCCGAGGAAGTTGAACACACCGGAGAAGAACACGGCCAGGTGCGGTGGCATGGCCTTGGTATAGATGACGGTGGCTACCGCGTTGGCGGTGTCATGAAAGCCATTGATGAACTCGAATGCGAGCACGAAGGTCAGAGCGAGCGTCAGGCTCACGATAACCCAGGCATCCAGTCCGCTGAATAAATCGATCATGAAGGTTGTCTGGCGGTCTTAGGGGGGGCGGATTATGCCAGAAAACCATGGCAATCGATGCACCCGCCACTGACCGATGGCAGGGAAATGTCGACCCTGCACGCGCACCGTGCTGTTGATCTTTAGCGCAAAATCGCCGTAAAAAATCGATAAATTTCAGAAAAATCAGCGATTTGAGGCTATTTTTGCAAGACAGTCGCAATTTAAACGGTCGTATGAAATTTGTGTGATTCCATTTCATATCGAGCATTTTTGCCCCGAATGCCTCGCTACAACCGCCGCTGCATGATGGCGCGATAGCATCGTTCTGCTTCAGTCGCCGTCGCTGCGCAGTTCCTTTTCGATCTTCTCGATTTCCTGGGCGAAGGCCTGGTCGAGAATGCTCGCGCGTTTACGCCAGGGTTTGCGTTCCGGGTCGGGTTGTGCGGCATAGGTAGTGACTTCACCACCGTAAACATCCTTGTAACGTTCAGCCTGGCGCTCGAGTTCCGCGCGCAGTTCTTCTTTCGTCACAGTAATACCTGAATAGGTTGAAGTTGGGCATCGGCCGTTAAATACACACGCAGGATGTGGAAATATCGGCAATGCGTACACATCGTTGCACTGCAATGACTGGGTGTGGGAGGGCGACCTGCGGCGCACCACACGACAAGCCACTGCTCGGGGCAGGGGGCAGGCGTCAGGAAGGCAACGAAAGTATGTCGATTGGATCCGTTATACAGCACTGGCAACCAACACGAACGATTATAGCAATCGCCAATTCGAAGGCTATCGTTCTTTACCGGTCATTGACAATAGACCAGAAGTTATTGTGACCAGACAGAGGGTTTGTCTGATCGGCGCGCTGAAAGTTCAACTTGCCAGGGTAGTCAAGTTTGCCGTTCGCTGTCAGAAATGAAAACGGCCTCGCTGGGAGGCGAGGCCGTTGCCTGGGACTTCTACGGTGGGTACCTGACCAGTCTCTCCAAAGAAGCCACATGTGGCAGGGGAAAGGTATAAGCAAAAGTGTCAGCGGTCAATTGCGATTATCGGCCGTTCGTTCGATAATCGAACGAGGTAGCGATTTTTTTGAGGCATGTCCATGAGCGAAGAAACCAGCGGCCCGCCAGCGAACGAGCCCGCGCGCAATACCAGCCCCACCCTGGCACCACCGATCGTGGCGTCCGCGGCCAAGCGCATCCAGGCCTTTACCGGCGACCCGGACTTCATGACCTCCCTGGCCCGTGGCCTGGCGGTGATCCAGGCGTTCCAGGAGCGCAAGCGCCACCTGACCATCGCCCAGATCAGCCACCGCACGGAAATACCCCGGGCGGCGGTGCGCCGTTGCCTGCATACCTTGATGAAACTGGGTTACGCGACCACCGACGGGCGCACCTATTCGCTGTTGCCCAAGGTGCTGACCCTTGGCCATGCCTACCTGTCGTCCACACCGCTGGCGGTGTCGGCCCAGCCCTACCTCGACCGGATCAGCGACCAGCTCCATGAAGCGGCCAACATGGCCACGCTGGAGGGCGACGACATCCTTTATATAGCGCGCTCGGCCACGGTCGAACGGTTAATCTCGGTCGACCTGTCGGTCGGCGGGCGGTTACCGGCCTATTGCACGTCGATGGGGCGCATCTTGTTGGCGGCGCTGGACGACGCCAGCCTGCACGAGTACCTGGAACGGGCGGACCTCAAGGCGCGGACCAGCCGTACCCTGCACGACCCGGCATCGCTGTTCGCCTGTATCCAACAGGTGCGCGAGCAGGGCTGGTGCGTGGTCGACCAGGAGCTGGAACAGGGGTTGCGTTCGATTGCCGTGCCGATCTATGACGCCTCGGGGCAGGTGCTGGCGGCGTTGAACGTGAGTACCCATGTCGGTCGGGTCAGCCGTGGGGAGCTGGAGCAGCGCTTCCTGCCGATCCTGCTGGCGGCCAGCCGGGACCTGTGTCATCAGTTGTTTGGTTGAACAACACCGGGGGCGCGCTGCGCCCCATCGCCGGCAAACCGGTTCCTGCACCGGGTGCGCTGAATAGTCGAACATGGGCTGCCGTTTCTTGTTCGATAAACGCACAGTGTCGTTCCCGACGAATTGCGCCGTCCACGGCTGCTGATTAATGTCTGTCGCACGAGTCGGCTTCGCCGACCGGACAATAACAACAGGCCCGAGGGCATCCCCATGAAGACCGTCCTTTCGCTGTCGCGGCCGCACCCGCGCGCAGTGCTGCTGCACGCCGGCTGATCCAGTTCGCCGTATCCACCGTTTCCTGTTCCTGCGCATCAGCGATGCGCGGTAGCCTGCCTGTGCCCAACTCCCGGATAACAACAATGAACAAACCACAATCCGCTGTCGGCAACTGCCTCGATGTCCAGTCCCTCATCAACGACCAACCGCTGTCGCGCTATCAATGGCGGGTGGTGATCCTGTGCTTCCTGATCGTCTTCCTCGATGGCCTGGACACTGCCGCCATGGGCTTCATCGCCCCGGCGCTGTCCCAGGAATGGGGCATCGACCGTGCCAGCCTCGGTCCGGTGATGAGCGCCGCGTTGATTGGCATGGTGTTCGGCGCCCTTGGCTCCGGGCCGCTGGCCGACCGCTTCGGGCGCAAGGGCGTGCTGGTGGGGGCGGTGCTGGTGTTCGGCGGGTTCAGCCTGGCCTCGGCCTACGCCACCAATGTCGACCAGTTGCTGGTGCTGCGCTTTCTGACCGGCCTGGGCCTGGGGGCGGGCATGCCCAATGCCACCACCTTGCTCTCCGAGTACACCCCGGAGCGGCTCAAGTCGCTGCTGGTGACCAGCATGTTCTGTGGCTTCAACCTGGGCATGGCCGGGGGCGGTTTCATCTCGGCCAAGCTGATCCCGGCCTACGGTTGGCACAGTCTGTTGGTGATCGGCGGGGTGCTGCCATTGCTGCTGGCGCTGGTGCTGCTGGTCTGGCTGCCGGAGTCGGCGCGGTTCCTGGTGGTGCGCAACCGCGGCACCGAGAGGGTGCGCCGGACCCTGGCGCCGATCGCCCCGGCCCTGGTGGCCCAGGCCGCGAGCTTCAGTGTGCCGGAGCAGAAGGCGGTGGCGGCACGCAACGTGTTCGCGGTGATCTTCTCGGGCACCTATGGCCTGGGCACTGTACTGCTGTGGCTGACCTACTTCATGGGCCTGGTGATCGTCTACCTGCTGACCAGCTGGCTGCCGACCCTGATGCGTGACAGCGGCGCGAGCATGGAGCAGGCCGCCTTCATCGGCGCGTTGTTCCAGTTCGGCGGCGTGCTCAGCGCGGTGGCCGTGGGTTGGGCGATGGACCGGTTCAACCCGCACAAGGTGATCGGCGTCTTCTACCTGCTGGCGGGGGTGTTCGCCTATGCCGTGGGGCAGAGCCTGGGCAACATCACCGTGCTGGCCACGCTGGTGCTGGTTGCAGGCATGTGCGTGAACGGCGCGCAATCGGCCATGCCGTCGCTGGCGGCGCGGTTCTACCCGACCCAGGGGCGCGCCACCGGGGTGTCGTGGATGCTTGGGATCGGCCGCTTCGGCGCGATCCTCGGTGCCTGGAGCGGGGCGACGCTGCTGGGGCTGGGGTGGACCTTCGAGCAGGTGCTGACCGCGCTGCTGGTGCCGGCGGCGCTGGCCACCATCGGCGTGGTGGTGAAGGGGCTGGTAAGCCACGCCGACGCGACCTGAGGCGATAGGGATGCGTTAGATAGTAGAGTAACAAATTGTTCGATAATCGCACAAAAGTGCGATTATCGGATTGTTACCACCCCGACAGCCACCGTAATCTGGGCCCATCGCAGCGACGCAAAGGCCCGCTGCTCACTGACTCGACTCGACCTGACCAGGAGTCTCCAATGGCAGCAATCCTCTCGCTTCACGAGGCCGTGAAGCAGTTCATCCAGGATGGCGACAGCGTCGCCCTTGAAGGTTTCACCCACCTGATCCCGACGGCGGCCGGTCACGAGATCATCCGCCAGGGCAAGCGCGACCTGACCCTGGTGCGCATGACCCCGGACCTGATCTACGACCAGCTGATCGGTGCCGGCTGCGCGCGCAAGCTGATCTTCTCCTGGGGCGGCAACCCTGGCGTCGGTTCACTGCACCGTCTGCGCGACGCGGTGGAGAAGCAGTGGCCGCACGCCATCGAGATCGAGGAGCACAGCCACGCCGACCTGGCCAACGCCTATGTCGCCGGCGCCTCCGGCCTGCCGTTCGCGGTGCTGCGTGCCTATGCCGGCTCCGACCTGCCGAAGGTCAACCCGCTGATCAAGAGCGTCACCTGCCCGTTCACCGGCGAGGTGCTCGCCGCCGTGCCGTCGGTGCGCCCGGACGTCACCGTGATCCACGCGCAGAAGGCCGACCGTAAGGGCAACGTGCTGCTGTGGGGCATCCTCGGCGTGCAGAAGGAAGCGGCCCTGGCGGCCAAGCGCTGCATCGTCACCGTCGAGGAGATCGTCGATGACCTGAATGCGCCGATGAATGCCTGCGTGTTGCCGACCTGGGCGCTCAGCGCGGTGTGCCTGGTGCCCGGTGGCGCCCACCCGTCCTACGCCCACGGCTACTACGAGCGTGACAACCGCTTCTACCAGGCCTGGGACCCGATCGCCCGCAACCGCGAGTCGTTCACTGCCTGGATCGACACCTTCATCCGTGGCACCCGGGACTTCACCGAATTCCAGGCCAAGCTGGCCAGCACCGCGGAGGCCGCGCAATGAGCTACTCCACTTCCGAAATGATGACCGTCGCGGCGGCCCGCCGCCTGCGCAACGGTGCCGTGTGCTTCGTCGGCATCGGCCTGCCGTCGAAGGCCGCCAACCTGGCACGGCTGACCTCCTCGCCCGATGTCGTGCTGATCTACGAGTCCGGTCCGATCGGCGCCAAGCCGAGCGTGCTGCCGTTGTCCATCGGTGACGGCGAGCTGGCCGAGACCGCCGACACCGTGGTGCCGACCGGCGAGATCTTCCGCTACTGGCTGCAGGGCGGGCGCATCGACGTCGGCTTCCTCGGTGCGGCCCAGGTCGACCGCTTCGGCAATATCAACACCACGGTGGTCGGTGACTACCACGCGCCGAAGACTCGCCTGCCGGGGGCCGGCGGCGCGCCGGAGATTGCCGGTTCCGCCAAGCAGGTGCTGATCATCCTCAAGCAGTCGCCGCGCGCCTTCGTCGACAAACTCGATTTCATCACCTCGGTCGGCCACGGCGAAGGCGGTGACTCGCGCAAGCGCCTGGGCCTGCCTGGCGACGGGCCGGTCGGCATCATCACCGACCTGTGCATCATGGAGCCGGAAGCGGACACCCAAGAATTCGTGGTCACGTCGATCCACCCGGGTGTGACCCGCGAGCAGATCGTTGCCGCCACTGGCTGGGCGATCCGCTTCGCCGACGACGTGCAGCAGACCGCGGCACCCAGCGATGTCGAACTGTCCGCCCTGCGCGACCTCGAAGCGCGCACCGCCGCCGCCCATGGCCAGACGGCAGGAGAAGCCTGATGCGTGACGTCTTTATCTGCGACGCTATCCGTACCCCCATTGGCCGCTTTGGCGGCGCCTTGGCCAGTGTGCGCGCCGACGACCTGGCGGCGGTGCCGCTCAAGGCGCTGGTCGAGCGCAATCCGCAGGTGCAGTGGGAGCTGCTCGACGAAGTGTTCCTTGGCTGCGCCAACCAGGCCGGCGAGGACAACCGCAACGTGGCGCGCATGGCGCTGCTGCTGGCCGGCCTGCCGCAGAGCATTCCCGGCGTGACCCTCAACCGTCTGTGCGCCTCGGGCATGGACGCCATCGGCAGCGCGTTTCGCGCCATCGCCAGTGGCGAGATGGAACTGGCCATCGCCGGTGGCGTCGAGTCGATGTCCCGCGCGCCGTTCGTGATGGGCAAGGCCGAGAGCGGCTACTCGCGAAATATGAAGCTCGAGGACACCACCATCGGCTGGCGCTTCGTCAATTCGTTGATGAAGGCGCAACATGGCGTGGACTCGATGCCCGAGACCGCCGACAACGTTGCTGATGATTACCGGGTGTCGCGCGCCGACCAGGACACCTTCGCCCTGCGCAGTCAGCAGAAGGCCGCCGCCGCGCAGGCTGCCGGTTTCTTCGCCGAAGAGATCGTACCGGTGCGTATCGCCCATAAAAAAGGCGAGACCGTGGTCGAGCAGGATGAGCACCTGCGCCCGGACACCACGCTGGAGGCGCTGAACAGGCTCAAGCCGGTCAATGGCCCTGACAAGACGGTTACCGCAGGCAATGCCTCGGGCGTCAACGATGGCGCCGCCGCACTGATCCTGGCCTCGGCCGATGCCGTGAAGAAACATGGCTTGACCCCACGGGCCCGGGTGCTGGGCATGGCCAGTGCCGGCGTGGCGCCGCGGGTAATGGGCATCGGCCCGGTGCCGGCGGTGCGCAAGCTGACCGAGCGTCTCGGTGTGGCGGTGGCGGAATTCGATGTCATCGAGCTCAACGAGGCGTTTGCCAGCCAGGGACTGGCGGTGCTGCGCGAGCTGGGCGTGGCGGATGATGCGCCGCAGGTCAACCCCAACGGCGGTGCGATTGCCCTGGGGCATCCGCTGGGGATGAGCGGGGCGCGGTTGGTGCTGACGGCGTTGCATCAGCTGGAGAAGAGTGGCGGGCGCAAGGGACTGGCGACCATGTGCGTGGGCGTTGGCCAAGGGTTGGCGCTGGCCATCGAGCGGGTCTGAAGTTGGACGCGCCCCCTGTAGGAGCGGCCTTGTGTCGCGAAAGGGCCGCGCAGCGGCCCCAGGATCTCTGTGCCGACGCAGAAATTGCCGGGGCCGCTACGCGACCCTTTCGCGACACAAGGCCGCTCCTACAGGGAACCGTGTCTGACAGGGAACGAGATTGTTACTGGGTATGTCTAGACTTTGCAGTGACCTCCCAGGAGTAAAAACACCATGACTTCCAGCTATTACACCGGCGAAGAGCGCAGCAAGCGGATCTTCGCCATCGTCGGCGCGTCGTCGGGCAACCTGGTCGAATGGTTCGACTTCTATGTCTACGCCTTCTGCGCGATCTACTTCGCCCCGGCCTTCTTCCCCTCCGACGACCCCACCGTGCAGTTGCTCAACACCGCCGGCGTGTTCGCCGCGGGCTTCCTGATGCGCCCCATCGGTGGCTGGATCTTCGGCCGCCTGGCCGACCGCCACGGGCGCAAGAATTCGCTGATGATCTCGGTGCTGATGATGTGCGGCGGCTCGCTGATCATCGCCTGCCTGCCCACCTACGCCAGCATCGGCGCCTGGGCGCCGGCGCTGCTGCTCCTGGCGCGGCTGATCCAGGGCCTGTCGGTGGGCGGCGAGTACGGCACCACCGCCACTTACATGAGCGAAGTGGCCTTGCGCGGCCAGCGCGGCTTCTTCGCCTCGTTCCAGTACGTCACCCTGATCGGCGGCCAGTTGCTGGCGGTGCTGGTGGTGGTGATCCTGCAACAGCTGCTCAGCGAAGAGGAGCTGCGGGCATACGGCTGGCGCATCCCGTTCGTGGTCGGCGCCATCGCCGCGCTGATCTCGCTGATGTTGCGCCGCTCGCTGAAGGAGACCAGCAGCGCCGAGACCCGCCAGGACAAGGAGGCCGGTACCATTCGCGGGCTGTTCCGCCACCATGCCGCCGCCTTCATCACCGTGCTGGGCTACACCGCCGGTGGCTCGCTGATCTTCTACACCTTCACCACCTACATGCAGAAATACCTGGTCAACACTGCCGGCATGAACGCCAAGAGCGCCAGTTTCGTCATGACCGGCGCGCTGTTCCTGTTCATGATCCTGCAGCCGGTGTTCGGCATGCTCTCCGACCGTATCGGCCGACGCAATTCGATGCTGCTGTTCGGCGCCCTCGGGACGCTCTTCACCGTGCCGTTGCTGATGGCGCTGAAGACCGTGAGCAGCCCGTTCATGGCCTTCGTGCTGGTGACCCTGGCGCTGTGCATCGTCAGCTTCTACACCTCCATCAGCGGCCTGGTGAAGGCCGAGATGTTCCCCCCGCAGGTCCGTGCGCTGGGGGTGGGGCTGGCCTACGCGGTGGCCAACGCGGTGTTCGGCGGCTCGGCCGAATACGTGGCGCTGGGCTTGAAAACCTTAGGCATGGAGAACACCTTCTACTGGTACGTGACCGCGATGATGGCGGTGGCCTTCCTGTTCAGCCTGCGCCTGCCCAAGCAGGCGGCGTACCTGCACCACGATCATTAAGGACGTTGCATGAGCAACCAACTGTTCGATGCCTACTTCACCGCGCCGGCCATGCGCGAGATCTTCTCCGACCGTGGCCGGTTGCAGGGCATGCTCGATTTCGAGGCCGCCCTGGCCCGCGCCGAGGCGGGTGCCGGGCTGGTGCCGCACACGGCGGTGAGCGCCATCGAGGCGGCCTGCAAGGCCGAGCGCTATGACGTGCGTGCCTTGGCCGATGCCATCGCCACCGCTGGCAACTCGGCGATTCCGCTGGTCAAGGCCCTGGGCAAGGTGGTCGCCAGCGGCGTGCCCGAGGCCGAGCGCTACGTGCACCTCGGCGCCACCAGCCAGGATGCGATGGACAGTGGCCTGGTGCTGCAACTGCGTGACGCCCTGGGGCTGATCGACCGTGACCTCGGCAAGCTGGCCGACACCTTGGCCCGCCAGGCGTTGCAGCATGCCGACACGCCGCTGGTGGGGCGTACCTGGCTGCAGCATGCCACGCCGGTGACGCTGGGGATGAAACTGGCCGGTGTGCTCGGCGCCCTGACCCGTCATCGCCAGCGCCTCAAGGAACTGCGCCCGCGCCTGCTGGTGCTGCAGTTCGGCGGCGCCTCCGGCAGCCTGGCGGCGCTGGGCAGCAAGGCCTTGCCGGTGGCCGAGGCCCTGGCCGCGCATTTGAAACTGTCCTTGCCCGAACAGCCGTGGCACACCCAGCGGGACCGCCTGGTGGAATTCGCCTCGGTACTGGGCCTGGTCGCCGGCAGCCTGGGCAAGTTCGGCCGGGATGTCAGCCTGTTGATGCAGACCGAGGCGGGCGAGCTGTTCGAGCCCGGCGCGCCGGGCAAGGGCGGGTCCTCGACCATGCCGCACAAGCGCAACCCGGTGGGCGCTGCGGTGCTGATCGGTGCCGCCACCCGCGTGCCGGGACTGGTCTCGACACTGTTCGCCGCGATGCCTCAGGAGCACGAGCGCAGCCTCGGCCTGTGGCACGCCGAATGGGAAACCCTGCCGGAAATCTGCTGCCTGGTCTCCGGCGCCCTGCGCCAGGCACAGCTGATCGCCGAGGGCATGGAGGTGGACACTGCCCGCATGCGCCGCAACCTGGATCTGACCCAGGGCCTGGTGCTGGCCGAGGCGGTCAGTATCGTGCTTGCCCAGCGTCTGGGGCGCGAGCGTGCCCATCACCTGCTGGAGCAATGCTGTCAGCGCGCCGTGGCCGAAGGGCGCCACCTGCGTGTCGTGCTCGGCGACGAACCGCAGGTCAGCGCCGAACTGTCCGCTGACGAGCTCGACCGTCTGCTCGACCCTGCCCATTACCTCGGCCAGGCCCGTGTCTGGGTGGCACGCGCCGTGGCCGAACATCAACGATTCACTGCCTGAAAGGAGACCGCTGTGGCGCACCTGCAACTGGCCGATGGCGCATTGCATTACCAACTCGACGGTCCGGCCGATGCGCCGGTACTGGTCCTGTCCAACTCGCTGGGCACCGACCTGCACATGTGGGATGCGCAGATCCCGGCATGGGCCGAGCATTTTCGTGTGCTGCGCTACGACACCCGGGGGCATGGCGGTTCGCTGGTCACCGAGGGCCCCTACAGTATCGAGCAACTGGGTGGCGACGTGTTGGCCCTGCTCGATGCCCTGGATATCGAGAAGGCCCATTTCATCGGCCTGTCCATGGGCGGCCTGATTGGTCAGTGGCTGGGCATCAACGCGGGCAACCGCCTGCTCAGCCTGACCCTGTGCAATACCGCGGCGAAGATCGCCAACGATGAGGTGTGGAATACCCGCATCGACACCGTGCTCGCGGGCGGCCGGCAGGCCATGGCCGATCTGCGCGATGCGTCCATCGCTCGCTGGTTCACCCCTGCGTTCGCCGCCGCCGAGCCGGAACGCACCCTGCGTATCTGCCAGATGCTGGCGCAGACTTCGCCGGAGGGCTACGCGGCCAATTGCGCCGCGGTGCGCGATGCCGATTTCCGTGACCAGCTCAATCACGTCCAGGTGCCGACCCTGATTGTCGCCGGCACCGCCGATGCGGTGACCACCCCCGAGCACGGTCGCTTCATGCAGACCGGCATCCTCGGCGCCGAGTACGTCGAGTTTGCGGCGGCGCACCTGTCCAATGTCGAGATCGGCGCGCCGTTCAGCCGCCGTGTGCTCGACTTCCTGTCGAGTCGCTGAGGAGTACACCGTGGACGAGAAGCAACGCTACGAGGCGGGCATGCAGGTGCGCCGCGCGGTACTGGGCGACGCCCATGTCGACCGCAGCCTGGAGAAACTCAACGACTTCAACGGCGAGTTCCAGGAGATGATTACCCGGCATGCCTGGGGCGATATCTGGACGCGTCCGGGGTTGCCGCGGCATACCCGCAGCCTGATCACCATCGCCATGTTGATCGGCATGAACCGCAATGAAGAGCTCAAGCTGCACCTGCGCGCCGCCGCCAATAATGGCGTGACGCGGGAGGAGATCAAGGAGGTGATCATGCAGAGCGCGATCTACTGCGGGATCCCGGCGGCCAACGCCACGTTCCACCTGGCCGAGTCGGTGTGGGATGAGTTGGGGGTGGAGTCGCGGCTGTAGGCTTGCGTGCTTCCCTTTAGGAGCGGCCTTGTGCCGCGAATGGGCTGCGCAGCAGCCCCATCGCGGGGGACGCTGAAACTGCCGGGGCTGCTTTGCGGCCCTTTCGCGGCACAAGGCCGCTCCTACAGGCCTCGAGGTGGGGTTAGATCGCCGCTTTCTTCTGGCGGATGGCCACCGGCCCGGCATTGGCCTCCACGGCTTTTTTCAGCTCAGGGCACAGCCCGGCCATGAACGCCAGCTCCGCCACCACGAACAGCGGCCCGATGATCAGCCCGCTCAGGTCATCGACGAACGCCGGCTTGCGCCCTTCGTACCAGTGGCCGACGAACTGGATGATCCAGCCCACCACGAACGCGCCCAGCCCGGCGCTCAGCCACAACCCGGTGCTCTGCACGGCCAGTGCCTGGCCGGCCCACAGGCACAGCCCCAGCAGCAGGCCCATCACCAGCCCGAAGCGCAGGTCCAGGCGCAGGTAGAACCACACCGACCAGCCCGCCAGCAACAGCGCCGGCGACAGCCAGATGCCGGCCAGGTCCCAGCCGGGGCGCGACAGCAGGATGGTCACGGCCAGCACGATCAGCGGAATGCCGATGAAGTGAGTGGCGATGTTGCGCGGATCGCGGTGGTAGGCCGCATATTGACTCAGGTGCTCGACGAGGTTTTTCATTGTTGTTCCTCCATCAGGGGTGAGCGCAGCTTGCCCCTGTTCAGTCACCGTCGTCTGTCGCCTGGCCGACAGAGTTCGTTTTGCGAGGCGCCATGCACGATCCGCGTACCCAGCTGCTGCATGGCCAGTGGTTCCGGCAATTGCCCGCTACCGTTCAGGATAGCCTGCTGGCCCTGGGCCGTGCGCGCGAGCTGGCGCCGGGGCAATGCCTGTTCCAGCGTGGCGATGCGCCCTGTGGCCTGTATGCGGTGCTGGAGGGGGCGATGCGGGTCGGCGCGGTCAGCAGCGAGGGCAAGGAGGCGCTGCTGACGCTGGTCGAGTCGCCCCACTGGTTTGGTGAGATCAGCCTGTTCGACGGTCAGCCGCGTACCCACGACGCCTATGCCGAAGGGCCGACGCGCCTGCTGTGGATCCCCCAGGCGCAGCTGCTCGAGTGGCTGGCGCGCGAGCCTGTGCATTGGCGTGAGCTGGCCTTGCTGATGAGCCACAAGTTGCGCTGGGTGTTCGTTGCCCTGGAGCAGCAGAGCTTGCTGGCCGCCGCGCCGCGGGTGGCCCAGCGTCTGCTGCAGATGGCCGAAGGCTACGGCGAGCGCGATGTCGCCCAGTGGCGGCTGCAGGTGTCCCAGGAACAGCTGGCGCTGATGTTGTCGCTGTCGCGCCAGACCATCAACCAGATCCTCAAGAGCTTCGAGCAGTCCGGCGTGGTGCGCCTGGGCTATGGCGAGGTGGAGATTGTCGATGCCCGGCGTCTGCGGGCGATGGGGCAGCATCCAGGCTGACCAGGGTGTCGATCATCGCCCGCGCCGCCGGTGACAGGCGATAGCCGCTGCGGCTGATCACCCCGCAGCGTACGCTGAGCACTTCCAGGCCCGGGGGCAGGTTGCGCCAGTGCAGGCGCACCAGGTCGCCGGCGGCCAGGTCCTCGGCCACCGCTTCCTCGCTGGCCGTGCCGATGGCATCACTGGCCAGCACTACGCTGCGCAGCACCGCCAGATGCTCGGTCTGCAGGTGCGGGATGAAGTCGCTGCGTCCGCTGAGGTTAGCCAGGCGCTTGCGCACGCCCGGCGCCAGCAGCGCGCTGGCCAGGGGGTAGGCGAACAAGTCGTTGGTCGACAGGCTGTCCTTGGCCAGCAGCGGGTGCCCGGGGCGGCAGAAGAACAGGCCGGGGCGCGGGGTCAGCGCTTCGGTGTGGAAGTTCGGGTCGGCCTCGAAGGGGCGCACGTCATCGACGAAGAACTCGATCTGCTCGCGCCGCAGGGCCTGGCCCAGGCGTTCGGCGTTGTCCACCAGCAGCGCGGTGCGGATGCCCGGACGGCGCTCGATGAAGTGTTGCAGGGCCTGGGGCACCAGGCGCACGGCCAGGGCCGGGCCGCTGCCGAAATGCAGTTCGCCGGCATCGAGCTTGGTCATCTGCAGCACTTCGTTGTTCAACTGCGCCGCGCCTTGCACCAGGCGGCGGGCGTGTTGCAGTACCACTTGCCCCTCGGGAGTTGGGGGCAGTGACTTGTTGGCGCGATCGACCAGGGCACAGCCGAAGGTCTGTTCGAGGTTCTGGATGGCGCGGCTGAAGGCGGGTTGAGTGATGCCCATGGCTTCGGCGGCGCGGACGAAACTGCGGTATTCGGTGAGGGCGATGAAATAGCGCAGTTGGCGGAGGTCCATGCTCGGGCTCTGGTGCGGGGGCGGAGCTTGGTTTTAGCGACTTGTTACATATAGCGTCAAAGAATGTTAATTAATTTGAATATGTCTTTTAGTTATTTGCCAGGTGGCAGGCCTAATCGCGGGGCAAGCCCGCTCCCACGTTGCTCCCACGCCATTGCTGGTTTCTGCGGGCGGCGTGGGAGCGGGCTTGCCCCGCGATGGCATCAAAGAAGATTGAGCGGGTAACTGACGATCAAGCGGTTCTCGTCGAACGCATTGCTGCTGAAATCCCTGCGCATGGTCGAGTTGCGCCATTTCACCGACAGGTCCTTGAAGGTCCCGGCCTGCACCACATAGGCCAGCTCGGTCTCCCGGGCCCACTCCTTGCCATCGTCCACCCCGCCCGCATGCACGTTGTCACCCTTGATGTAGCGGTTCATCAGGGTCAGCCCGGGGATGCCCACGGTGACGAAGTTGAAGTCATGGCGCACCTGCCAGGAGCGCTCCTTGGCATTATCGAAGCTGGCGTTGTAGCTGTCGTTGGCCAGGGTGCCACCGCTGGTGCCGTTGACCCGCATCCAGGCATCGTCTCCGCTGACCTTCTGCAGGCCGACGAAGAAGGTGTGGCCCTGGTAGCGTGCCGAAAGCATGGCCGAGACAGTGCGGTTGTCGAGGTCGCCGGCGCGGGCGCTGCCGTCTTCCTTGCCGAGGAAGTAGCCCAGGTTGGCGCCCAGAGTCCAGTCGCCCAGGGGCTGGCTGTGCACCAGGTTCAAGTACTGCTGGCGGTAGATGTCCTTGAGGCGGGCGTCCCACAGACCGACCATCGTGCGCTTGTCGTTGAAGCTGTATTCGCCGCCGGCGAAGTTGAAGCGGTCGGAGGTGATGCCGGCGCGCCCCTGCATGAACATGTCTTCCATGCTCGCGTCGTTGCGCGGGCTGTTGCCGCGGAACTGGCCGGCATAGAGGGTCAGGCCGTCGATCTCCTTCGAGGTGAGCTGGCCGCCGCGGAACGTCTGCGGCAGCGAGCGGCCATCGTCCGAACGCAGGATCGGCAGCACCGGCATCCACTCGCCGAGCTTGAGTTCGGTCTGCGACAGGCACGCCTTGAATGCCACGCCCAGGCGGCCGAAATCATCGGCCGGGCGGCCATCGTCATGCACCGGCAGCAGGTGGGTGCCGGCCGTGCCCTTGCCGCCATCGAGCTTGACCGAGTACAGCCCCAGCACGTCCACACCGAAGCCGACGGTGCCCTGGGTGAAGCCGGAACGGGCGTCGAGGATGAAGCTCTGGGTCCATTCCTCGGCCTTGCCCTGGGGGTTGGTCGGGTCGACGAAGTTGCGGTTGATGTAGAAGTTGCGCAGGTTGAGGCTGGCCTTGGCGTCCTCCAGAAAACCGCTTTCGGCGGCGACGGCGGGCAAGGCGCAGGACAGGGCCAACAGGCCCGGCAGCAGCTGGCGTGCGGGTTGCAAAGTGCTCATCTGTCGTGGATCTCTTGTTTTTATTGGGCGAGCCGGGGTGCTGCGGGTGCGGGCCGCAGGGTCGGGCGTCTTTAGAGAGAGCTTGTGCAACGTTGCGTGGGCGATGGTGCGGGGGAGGGTGGGGGCGAGGCAATTCGTGGAGCGCGGAATGGGGCGATTATCGAACGTAATGTTGAGCGACCGGCATCGCGGGCAACAAAAAGCCCACCGCAAGGGTGGGCTTGATGCATTACCGCTCCAATCAGCCTTTCGGCGTCTGGATCGAGGCCTGCTGCTGGGTCTGCTCGTACCAGCCGCCACCGAGGGCCTTGTACAGGTTGACCTCGCTGACCAGCTGCGACAGGCGATCACCGATCAGCGACTGCTGGGCGCTGAACAGGTTGCGCTGGGCGTCGAGGAAGGTCAGGTTGCTGTCGATCCCGATGCGGTAGCGGCGCTCGGCCAGGCGGTAGTAGTCCTGGTTCGCCGCTACCAGGTCGCGTTGCGCCTGCAGCTGCTCTTCGAACGTCTTGCGTGCGGCCAGGCCATCGGCGACTTCCTGGAAGGCGGTCTGGATGGTCTTTTCGTACTTGGCGACGTTGATGTCCTTCTGGATCTTCGAGTAGTCCAGGCTGGCCTTGAGGCTACCGGCATTGAAGATCGGCAGGTTGATCTGCGGCTGGAACAGCCAGGTGCCCGAGCCACCCTTGAACAGCCCGCCCATGTCCGGGCTCAGGGTACCGGCGTTGGCGGTCAGGCTGATGCTCGGGAAGAACGCGGCGCGGGCAGCGCCGATGTTGGCGTTGGCGGCCTTGAGCAGGTGCTCGGCTTCCTGGATGTCCGGACGGCGCTGCAGGATGTCGGACGGCAGGCCCGCCGGCACTTCGGCCAGCTGGTCGGCATTGAGCTCCAGCGGCTTGGGCAGGGTGGCCGGCACGCCGGTACCCACCAGCACGGTGAGGCTGTTCAGGTCCTGGGCGACCAGGCGCTGGTACTGCGACAGCTTGACCCGCGCGCCTTCGACGGCGGTGCGGGCCTGGCTCAGGTCCAGTGCCGAAGCCACGCCCACCTCATTGCTGCGACGGGTCAGGTTGTAGCTCTCTTCGTACGTCTTGAGCGTTTCTTCGGTCAGCTTCAGCAGCGCCTGGTCGGCCTGCCAGGTGTAGTAGGCGTTGGCCACGCTGGCCACCAGGCTGATCTGCGTGGAGCGACGCGCCTGCTCGCTGGACAGGTAGGTTTCCAGAGCCTGCTCGGTCAGGCTGCGTACGCGACCGAACAGGTCCAGCTCATAGGAGCTGACACCCAGGGTGGCCGAGTACTGGCTGGAGATGCTTGCCTCGCCGGTCTGCGACATGTTTGCCGGCAGCCGCTGGCGGCTTCCGCTGCCATTGGCCGACACGGCCGGGAACAGGTCGGCGCGCTGGATGCGGTACTGGGCGCGGTAGGCGTCGATGTTCAACGCCGCGACACGCAGGTCGCGGTTGTTTTCCAGCGACGTCTGGATCAGCTGTTGCAGCGCCGGGTCGTGGAAGAACTGGCGCCAGCCCTGCTCGGCCGCGGCGACGTCGGCCGACTCGGCCGGCGAGTACGCAGGGCCTTGCGGCCACTGCGCGGCTACCGGCGCCTCGGGCGTCTGGTAGTCGGGGATCAGCGAGCAGCCGCCGAGGATGAAGGCGGTTACCGCCAGGGACAACAAAGACTTGGTCATTGCCCAGCCTCATAACGTGGAGTTTCAGGGGTGGCGTGTTCTTTCGGCTCTTTGCTGCCGAACAGCGACGACACTGCGACGAAGAATAGCGGTACCCAGAAGATGGCCAGCACGGTCGCACTGATCATGCCGCCGATCACGCCGGTACCAATGGCGTGCTGGCTGCCGGCGCCGGCGCCGCTGGCGATGGTCAACGGTACCACGCCGAGGATGAACGCCAGCGAGGTCATGATGATCGGGCGCAGACGCATGCGGCATGCCTCGATCGCCGCGTCGTACAGGCTGCGGCCTTGCTCGTGTAGCTCTTTGGCGAACTCGACGATCAGGATGGCGTTCTTCGCCGCCAGGCCGATCGTGGTCAGCAGGCCGACCAGGAAGTACACGTCGTTGGACAACCCGCGCAGGCTGGTGGCGAGCAGGGCACCGATGATGCCCAGCGGTACCACGAGCACGACCGCGATCGGGATCGACCAGCTTTCGTACAGCGCCGCCAGGCACAGGAACACGAACAGTACCGAGAGGGCGAACAGCGCCGGCATCTGCGAGCCGGAGAGTTTCTCCTCGTAGGACATGCCGGTCCAGGAGTAGCCGATGCCGGTTGGCAGTTCGCCAGCGATGCGCTCGACTTCGGCCATGGCCTCACCGGTACTGTAGCCAGGCGCCGGGGTACCGAGGATCTCGACCGCTTCCACGCCGTTGTAGCGCGACAGCTTCGGCGAGCCATAGCTCCATTCGCCCTTGGCGAAGGAGGAGAACGGCACCATCTCGCCCTTGCCGTTGCGCACGTACCATTTCTGCAGGTCTTCCGGACTCATCCGCGAGTTCGGCTCGCCCTGGATGTAGACCTTCTTGACCCGGCCGCGGTCGATGAAGTCGTTGACGTAGCTACCGCCCAGGGCGATCGACAGGGTGTTGTTGATGTCGGCAATGGTCACGCCCAGGGCACTGGCGCGTTCGTCGTCGATGGTCAGCTGGTACTGCGGCTCGTCGTTCAGGCCGTTCGGACGCACGGCGCTGAGGATCTTGCTCTGCGCGGCCTTGGCCAGGAACTGGTTGCGCGCTTCCATCAGTTTCGCATGGCCGACGCCGGCGCGGTCCTGGAGGAACACGTCGAAGCCGGTGGCGTTACCCAGTTCGAGCACCGCCGGCGGGGCGAAGGCGAACACCATCGCGTCGCGGAAGCTGAAGAAGTGCATCTGCGCGCGCTGGGCGAGGGCGAACACGCTGTTCTCCTTCGAGCGCTCGTCCCACGGCTTGAGCATGATGAACGCCATGCCCGAGCTCTGGCCACGACCGGCGAAGTTGAAGCCGTTGACGGTGAACACCGATGCCACGGTGTCGGCTTCCTTGTCGAGCAGGTACTCACGCATCTGGTCGACCACCACCTGGGTGCGCTCGGCACTGGAGCCGGCCGGGGTCTGCACCTGGGCGAACAGCACGCCCTGGTCTTCCTCGGGCAGGAACGCGGTGGGGATACGGGCGAACAGCCAGATCATGCCGACCACGATCAGGGCGTAGGCCAGCAGGAACGGGATCTTGTTGCGCAGGATGGTGCCGACGCTACGCTCGTAGCCGACGACGCTGCGGTCGAAGTTGCGGTTGAACCAGCCGAAGAAACCGCGCTTGGCCACATGGTGCTCGCCCTTCTTCAGCGGCTTGAGCATGGTGGCGCACAAAGCCGGGGTGAAGATCAGCGCTACCAGCACCGACAGGCCCATGGCCGAGACGATGGTGATGGAGAACTGGCGATAGATCACACCGGTGGAACCGCCGAAGAAGGCCATCGGCAGCAGTACCGCCGACAGTACCAGGGCGATACCCACCAGGGCGCCCTGGATCTGCTCCATGGAGCGCTTGGTTGCCTCCTTGGGCGGCAACCCTTCCTCGGACATCACCCGCTCGACGTTCTCCACCACGACGATGGCATCGTCCACCAGCAGGCCAATGGCCAGGACCATGGCGAACATGGTCAGGGTGTTGATGCTGAACCCGGCGGCGGCAAGGATGCCGAAGGTACCCAGCAACACCACCGGCACGGTCATGGTGGTGATGATGGTGGCGCGGAAGTTTTGCAGGAACAGGTACATCACCAGGAACACCAGGACCACGGCCTCGATCAGGGTGTGGATCACCCCGCTGATCGATTCGGTGACCACCGGCGTGGTGTCATACGGGAACACGGCCTTCACGCCAGGCGGGAAGAACGGCTCCAGGTCGCTGATGGTCGTGCGCAGCGCCTTGGCGGTATCCAGGGCGTTGGCGCCGGTGGCCAGCTTGACTGCCAGGCCCGAGGCCGGCTTGCCATTGTACTGGGCGCTGATGGCGTAGTTCTCGCCGCCCAGGCCGACCGTGGCGACATCGCCCAGGCGTACCTGGGAACCGTCGTTGTTGACCTTGAGCAGGATCTTCTCGAACTGCTCGGCGGTCTGCAGGCGGGTCTTGCCGATGATGGTGGCGTTGAGCTGGGTACCCGGCAGTGCCGGCAGGCCGCCGAGCTGGCCGGACGAGACCTGGACGTTCTGCGCGGCCACGGCGGTACGCACGTCGACCGGAGTCAGCTGGAACTTGTTCAGCTTGGCCGGATCCAGCCAGATGCGCATGGCGTACTGCGCACCGAACACCTGGAAGTCACCGACGCCCGCTGTCCGCGAGATCGGGTCCTGCATGTTGGAGACGATGTAGTTGGCCAGGTCGTCCTTGCTCATGCTGCCGTCTTCGGACACCAGGCCGATCACCAGCAGGAAGTTCTTCACTGCCTTGGTGACGCGGATACCTTGCTGTTGCACTTCCTGCGGCAGCAGCGGGGTGGCCAGGTTCAGCTTGTTCTGTACCTGGACCTGCGCGGTGTCGGAGTTGGTGCCCTGCTCGAAGGTGGCGGTGATGGTCATGCTGCCGTCGGAGTTACTTTCCGACGACACATAACGCAGGTTGTCGATACCGTTGAGCTGCTGCTCGATCACCTGCACCACGGTGTCCTGCACGGTCTGCGCCGAGGCGCCCGGGTAGGTCACGGAGATGGCGATGGCCGGCGGGGCGATGCTCGGGTACTGGTTGATCGGCAGCTTCAGGATCGACAGGGCGCCGACCAGCATGATCACCAGGGCGATCACCCAGGCGAAGATCGGGCGATCGATAAAGAACTTCGACATGGTTTACTCCGCTTTGGCGTCGGCTTTGGCCGTGTTGGCCTGAGCAGGGCCGGCCGGCTTCTTGACGTTGGTGGCTTCGCTGACCTTGACCTCGACACCCGGGCGCACGAACTGCAGCCCTTCGGTGATCAGACGGTCGCCCGGGTTCAGGCCTTCCTCGATCAGCCAGTCGCTGCCCAGGGTGCGGCTGGCCTTGAGCTGGCGCAGTTCGACCTTGCTCTCCTGGTTGACCACCAATGCGGTCGGCGCGCCCTTGAGGTCGCGGGTCACGCCCTGTTGCGGGGCCAGGATGGCGTTGGCGTTGACCCCGGCCTTGAGCCGCGCATGGACGAACATGCCGGGCAGCAGGGTGTGGTCTGGGTTGGGGAAGATCGCGCGAAGGGTGACGGAGCCTGTGGTCTCGTCGACCGCGACTTCGGAGAACTCCAGGCGACCCTGTTGCTTGAACAGGCTGCCGTCTTCCAGCACCAGCTGCACCTGGGCGGCGTTGTCGCCGGCCTTTTGCAGTTGGCCGCCTTCCAGGTCACGGCGCAGCTTGAGCAGCTCGGCGGTGGACTGGGTGACGTCGACGTAGATCGGATCGAGCTGCTGGATGGTGGCCATGGCGTTGGTCTGGCCGTTGTTCACCAGGGCGCCTTCGGTGACCGAGGAGCGACCGATACGGCCACTGATCGGCGCCAGCACCTTGGTGTAGCGCAGGTCGATCTGGGCGCTCTTGAGCGAGGCCTCGGCCTGCAATCGTTTGGCATTGGCGTCGTCGTACTCTTGCTTGGAGACGGCCTGCTCGTCGATCAGTTGCTTGTAGCGCTCGGCCAGCGAGCGGGTAGCCTGCAGGTTGGCCTGGGCGTTGGCCAGGGTCGCCTCGTAGACGGCCGGGTCGATCTGGTAGAGCTGCTGCCCTTCCTTGACGTCGGTGCCTTCCTTGAACAGGCGCTTGAGAATGATGCCGTTCACCTGCGGGCGAACCTCGGCCACACGGTAGGCGCTGGTGCGCCCCGGCAGTTCCGAGGTCAGGGTGAAGGCTTGCGGTTGCACGGTCACGACGCCGACCTGAGGAGCCTGCGGCGCAGGCGCTGCTTCCTCTTTCTTACAGCCACTGAGCAGGGTTGCCAGGGCCACGGCGGAAACCAGGGCGGTTACGGCTGGCTTGAATTGCATGAGGATCCTCGGGTCGCAGGAGCAAGGGAGCTCAAGAATATAGTGGAAGAGTCTTAAGAGAAAAACGCTATCCGGTGGATAAATAGCTTGCTAAGGAATATACTTACATTCATGGTTGTTTGTAAATACCGTCGGTGAGTCACCGCGGATCGTCCACATGCACCCGGGAGTGGCCCATGAAGCGCTCGCCCCGGCCTGATTCCCGTCCGCCAGATGTGCGGGCGGGGCCTGATGAGGTTGTACTGCCATGGTCCGTCGAACCAAAGAAGAAGCCCAGGAAACCCGTGCCCAGATCATCGAGGCGGCGGAAAAGGCCTTCTACAAGCGCGGGGTCGCGCGTACCACCCTGGCCGACATCGCCGAGCTCGCGGGGGTGACCCGCGGGGCGATCTACTGGCATTTCAGCAATAAGGCGGAGCTGGTGCAGGCGCTGCTCGACAGCCTGCACGAAACCCACGACCACCTGGCCCGGGCCAGTGAAAGCGAGGACGAGCTCGACCCGCTCGGCTGCATGCGCAAGCTGTTGCTGCAAGTGTTCAACGAGCTGGTGCTCGATGCCCGTACCCGGCGTATCAATGAAATCCTGCATCACAAGTGCGAGTTCACCGACGACATGTGTGAGATTCGCCAGCAACGCCAGGGTGCGGTGCTGGACTGCCATCAGAGCATCGCCCTGGCCTTGGGCAATGCGGTACGTCGTGGCCAGTTGCCTGCCGAGCTCGATATCGACCGGGCGGCGGTGGCCATGTTTGCCTATGTGGACGGCCTGATCGGCCGCTGGCTGCTGCTGCCGGACAGCTTCGACCTGTTGGGCGATGTCGAAAAATGGGTCGACACCGGGCTGGATATGCTGCGCTTGAGCCCGGGCTTGCGCAAATGACACTTTGTTAAGGATTGTGAGGAAGTGTTACTCCCATCTGATTAACGCAGAATTAATAACGTGGGAGCGGCGGTGCGCCGATGCGACTTGTCCCGCGATGAGTTCAGGCCATGATGTCGCCAATGCGGACGCTATCGCGGGGTAGGCCCGCTCCCACAATCCTTAGCGCCCGCGCAATTGCCTGTCTGGCAACGCCAGCGCCGCCAGCAGGCCGATCAGCGAAGCCCCGGCACTGACCAGCAACAGGTCGCGGAAGGTTTCCAGCAAGCGCGCCTGGGTCTGCGGATCCGCCTCGCCCGCCTTGAGGCTACCCAGCAACGGGTTGCCCAACGTTTCGAAACCACTCTGGTGCAACAGCGCCAAAAGCAGGCTGGACATGCACGCCACCCCCATCGCCCCGCCAAGCGAGCGGAACAGGTTGGTGGTACTGGTCGCCACGCCGATGTCCCTGCTGTCCACCGCGCTTTGCGTGCCCACCAGGGAGGTGGGGAACTGCAGTCCGCAGGCGATGCCGGTCAGCAGCATGAACAGCGCGCAGAGCAACCCCGATTGCGGCGGCGTCAGCGCCATGGCGGCGATGGCCAGCGGCATCAGCAGCGCCCCGGTCAGGATCTGCGGCTTGAAGCGGCCGGTGCGGCTGGTCATGCGCCCGCCGGTGAAGGCGCCGATGGGCAGCCCCATGGCCAGTGGCAGCAGGTGCAGCGCCGCGCTGTCGGCGCCGGCACCGGTGATGCCCTGGAAGCGCAGGGGCATGAGCATGGTCAGCGAGATCGACTGGAAGCTGGCGAAGAAGATCACGCACCAGCACAGCACCGCGACCCGGTTGCCGAACAGGTCCAGCGGCAGCAGCGGTTCGCGGCAACGGCGCTCGTGGGCGATGAACGCCAGCAGCCCGAGCAGCGCGCAGCCCAGCAGCGCCAGCACCTGCGACGACAGCCAGGCATGCCCCTGGCCGACCAGGGTGATGCCCAGCAGCAGGCTGCCCAGGCCGAGGATCATCAACACTGCGCCGAGGTAGTCCACCCGGGCCTCGCGGCGCTTGACCGACAAGCCGTCCAGCGCCCGGTGGATCACCCACAGGGCGACCAGCCCCAGCGGCAGGTTGATCCAGAACACCCAGCGCCAGGACAGGTACTCGGTGAGCCAACCGCCGAGCACCGGCCCGGCGACACTGGCCAAGGCATACATGCTGCTGAAATAGCCCTGGTAGCGCCCACGCTCGCGGGGCGGCACGAAGTCGCCGATGATCGCCTGGCTCACCGACACCATGCCGCCGGCACCGATGCCCTGGAGCACCCGCGCCAGCACCAGCTGCGGCATGTCCTGGGCCAGGCCGCAGGCCACCGAGGCCAGGGTGAACAGGGCGGTGCCGGTGAGGATCATGCGCCTCCGGCCATACAGGTCGCCGAGCTTGCCGTAGATCGGCACGGCGATGGTCATGGCCACCATGTAGCCGGAGATGACCCAGGCCAGCAGCCCGACATCATTGAACTGCGCGGAAATCGCCGGCATGGACACGGCGACGATGGTCTGGTCGAGGGCGCCGAGGAAGATCGCCAGCATCAGGGCGGTCAGGACGCTGCGCAGGACGGAGGGGGGCAGGGCGGCGGTCACGTTCGGTTCCTTTTTCTTGTAGGAGCGGGCTTGTCCCGCGAACACCGGCCAAGCCGGTGCCATGCAGTGCGGTGTGGCCATCGCGGGGCAACCCCGTTCCCACCAGCGAGATAATTGTACCCTGAGTTACATAGCTACCTATGTACTCCATGCATCCCCTATGCAAGATCGGCATTGGCGCATTCATCCAGCGCTGCATGACCGCGTGATATCGTGGCAGGGCCGCAGAGGCTGAAATCCGGGGCCTGCACCAGCATGGTGCAGCCATTTGCCGCAGGATTTCGCGTCGCTGTATGTCCACACCTTCTATTCCTCTGCCTGCATGTCGAGCATGACCGCCCAGATGGCGACGGTTGGAACAGTCAGGTAGACCCGATACAGGGGTCGGTAGTCAGCCGTTCACCATTTCTCATTGTTCAAGCGGAGTGATCATGCCCAAGGCTTCCCACCACGATCTGCGTTTTGCCTTCCGCGAACTGCTTGCTTCAGGTTCGTGCTATCACACCGCTTCGGTCTTCGACCCGATGTCCGCCCGTATCGCCGCGGACCTGGGCTTCGAAGTCGGCATCCTCGGCGGCTCGGTCGCCTCGTTGCAGGTCCTGGCCGCGCCGGACTTTGCCCTGATCACCCTCAGCGAGTTCGTCGAGCAGGCCACCCGTATCGGTCGCGTCGCCCAGTTGCCGGTACTGGCCGATGCCGACCATGGCTACGGCAATGCGCTCAACGTGATGCGCACGGTCATCGAGCTGGAGCGCGCCGGCGTGGCCGCGCTGACCATCGAGGACACCTTGCTGCCGGCCCAGTTCGGCCGCAAGTCCACCGACCTGATCTCGGTGGAGGAGGGCGTGGGCAAGATTCGCGCGGCGCTGGAGGCGCGTGTCGACTCGGCGCTGGCGATCATCGCCCGGACCAATGCCGGCGTGCTCACCACCGAGGAAATCATCGTCCGCACCCAGAGCTACCAGAAGGCTGGCGCCGACGGCATCTGCATGGTGGGGGTGAAGGACTTCGAGCAGTTGGAGCAGATCGCCGAGCACCTGAGCGTGCCGCTGATGCTGGTCACCTACGCCAACCCGAACCTGCGTGACGACGAGCGCCTGGCGCGTCTGGGCGTGCGCATCGTGGTCGATGGCCATGCCGCGTACTTCGCCGCGATCAAGGCCACCTATGACTGCCTGCGCCAGCAGCGTGGCCTACAGCACAAGTCGGACAACCTCGGCGCCACCGAGCTTTCGCACACCTACACCCAGCCCGAGGACTACATCCGCTGGGCCAAGGAGTACATGAGCGTCGAGGAGTGATGCGTTCTACCTGACGGCGCTCAGGGTGGCGCTGTGGGGAACGCAGTGCTCGTGGACGCAGCTGGCGGCCGCATTGGGCTGGCTGCGCAGCAGCTCGACCCGCCAGCAGGCCGAGCCGTAGAGCCCGGCCACCGCGACCAGGGCGAAGACGAGGGCGCAACGCCTGGATTTGATGCTCATGGTACGGACCTCCTGTTGGTGCAACAGGTGATACCTTCAAGCATAGGCCTTGTGCGCGGATCTGCATGGCCTGGACTCAGCTCAGTCCCTTGTCCCACTCCGGCTCGTCGCCAAACCGCTGCGCCAGGAAGTCCAGCATGCTGCGCAGCGTCGCCGGCATGTGCTTGCGCGAGGTGTACACCGCATTCAGGGTCAGCTCCCGTGGCCTGGCGTGCGGCAACAGCCGCACCAGCTCGCCACTGCGCAATGCGGCCGCCGCCTGGTAGGTGGGCAACATGGCGATGCCGGCGTGGGCCAGGGCGGCTTTCTGCAGGGTCATGGCTTCGTTGGCGCTGATATTGCCCTGCACTGGCACGGCGACGTTCTGCCCATCCACCTCGAAATGCCACAGGTTGTGACCGAAGTAGGCATGGGTCAGGCAGTTGTGCTGGCTGAGTTCCTCGACCTGGCGCGGCGTGCCGTGCTCGCGCAGGTAGGCGGGGCTGGCGCAGACCACCGAGCGGCACACGCTCAGGCGCCGGGCGATGAGGTTGGGGTCGACGTCGTTGCTGGTGCGGATGGCCAGGTCGATGCGCTCGTCCACCAGGTTGACGGTGCGGTCGAGCATCTGCAGTTCCACCTTCACCCCGGGGTAGCGTTTGACATAGGCGGCTAGCGCATCCACCAACTGGGCCTGGCCGAACGAAGTGCTGACGCTGATGCGCAGTTCACCGCAGGGGGCGTCGTCCGGCTGGCGCACGGCGTTCTGCAGGTCGCCGGCCAGCTCCAGCAACTGGCGGCAGCGGGGCAGGGTCTCGAGGCCTGCTGCGGTCAGGCTGAGCTTGCGCGTGGTGCGTTGCATCAGGCGTGCGCCGACCCAGTCTTCCAGCTCCGCCAGGTAGCGTGAGACCACGGGCCTGGAAAGCTCCAGATGATCCGCCGCAGCGGACTGGCTGCCCAGGTCGACGACGGTGACGAATACGCGCATGGCGTTGAGACGGTCCATGATCTGTCCGATTTCAGAAACAAACTATGTCGAAGCATCGCATTTTTTGTATTGGTTCGGGCAACTAAGCTTGCCTGCATCGTCCCACTCACAGGATCTTGCGATGTCTCTTCTCACTCCCCTGCGCGGCCTGCTGCTGGCCTGTCTCACCCTCGGCGGCCAGGCCATGGCCAGCGAACCGCTTAAGCTCGAAGCCTACAACCCTGGCCATGAGGCGATCTTCCCGGTCAGCTCGGTGATCGTCAGCGGCGCCCACGACGCCATCCTGGTCGACGCCCAGTTCGGCAAAGGCCAGGCCGAGCAGGTAGTTGAACGCCTGCGCGCCAGCGGCAAGCAGTTGACTACCATCTATGTCAGCCATGGCGACCCGGACTACTACTTTGGCCTGGACACCATCACCCAGGCGTTTCCCAAGGCCCGGGTGGTCGCCTCGGCCGCCACTGTCGAACACATTCGCAAGACCATGGACGCCAAGTTGGCCTACTGGGGCCCGCAGATGGGCGCGGACAAGCCGGCACGCCTGGTGGTGCCGCAGGTCCTCAAGGGCAATCGCCTGGAGCTGGAAGGCCAGGCACTGGAGGTTGTCGGCCTGGACGGTCCACAGCCGGACCGCAGCTTCGTCTGGATTCCCTCGATCAAGGCAGTGGTCGGTGGCGTGGTGGTTTCCGAGCACATCCACGTGTGGATGGCCGACACCCAGACCGCGCAATCCCACGCCGACTGGCTGAGCACGCTGGCGAAGATCGAGCAGCTCGCCCCGCGCACGGTGATCCCTGGGCATTACCTGGGCGACAGCAGCCGCTCGCTGGACGCGGTGCGCTTTACCGCCGGCTACATTCGTGACTTCGATACCGAAGCCGCCAAGGCCGCCGACTCCGCCGCGCTGATCGCGGCGATGAAGCAACGCTACCCGAACCTTGGCGACGAGAGTTCCCTGGAACTGGGGGCAAAGGTCGCCAAGGGCGAGATGAAGTGGTAATCCCTTTCAACCTGTTGGAGTGTTTCCCATGAGCAAGATCGCAATCATCGGCGCCACCGGGCGCGCCGGCAGCCAGTTGCTGGAAGAGGCCTTGCGCCGTGGCCACAGTGTGGTGGCCATCGCCCGGGATCCGGGCAGCCTGCAAGGCCGTGACGGCGTAACGGTCAAGGCGCTGGATGCCAAGGACAGTGCCGCCTTGCAGGCGGCCGTGGCGGGCTGCGACGCGGTGCTGAGCGCGGCGCATTTTTCCACTATCGAACCGGGCGCGATCATCGAGCCGGTCAAGCGGGCCGGAGTCAAGCGCCTGCTGGTGGTGGGCGGGGCCGGCAGCCTGCTGCTGCCGTCCGGGCACCGGGTGATCGACAGCCCTGACTTCCCCGAGGCCTACAAGGCCGAGGCCAGTGCCGGGGTGCGCTTTCTCGAGACGCTGCGCCGCGAGCAGACTCTGGACTGGACCTTCCTGTCGCCGTCGGCGGAGTTCGTCGAAGGTGAGCGCAGCGGGCATTACACCCTGGGCAAGGACCATCTGCTGATCGGTGCGGACGGCAAGAGCTGGATCACCTTTGCCGACTATGCGATCGCCATGCTCGACGAGCTGGAAAAACCGGCGCATTCGCGGGCACGGTTTACAGTGGGCTACTGAGTCCACCGCAGTACCTGTAGGAGCGGCCTCATGTCGCGAAAGGGCCGCAAAGCGGCCCCGGCGATTTATGCCATGGCTAAGATCCTGGGGCTGCTGCGCAGCCCTTTCGCGACACAAGGCCGCTCCTACAAGGATTGCGCAAGGCTTGAGGCACGCGCTTGCAGCCACTCCATCAACGCGACCAACCCCGCGGGCATGGTCTTCGAAGGCGTCACCAAGTAATAGCCCTTCCCAGTCGTCACCTTCAGCTCGAACGGCATGCACAACCGACCTGCACGCAGGTCGTCGCCGATCAGCGAAAAATCGCCGATGGCGATCCCCGTCCCTTGGGAAGCCATGGCCATCGCCATGTCCAACGTCTCGAAATGCTGCTTCGGCCCTTGGGGCTCGAACCCGGCATCGGCCGCCTGCAACCATAGCCGCCAGTCATGTTCGTCCCTCGAAGGGTGCAGCAGCATCTGCCGGGCCAGGTCCTGCAAATGCAAGAGGCCGCTCGATACCGATGGCGCGCAGACTGGCGTCAGTTGTTCATCGAACAGCTTGCGTACCTGCAGCCCATGGTTCGGTGCCGCACCATACACCACGGCCGCATCGAAGCCCTCGCGGCGAAAATCCACGCCATGCTGCACCGTGGTGGTCAATTCCACCGGCACATCCGGGCGCAGTGCCTGCCATTCCAGCAAGCGTGGCAGCAGCCAGCGCATCACGCAGGTCGGCGCCTTGAGCTGGAGTGTCGTGCTGCGTCCGCCGACCTCGCGCACGCCTTGTTCGATCAGGGCAAAGATCTGCTGCACCCGGGGCAGCCAGTCCTGCCCTTCGCGGGTCAGCGCCAGGCCCCGGGCCTGGCGCTGGAACAATGCGTAGCCCAGGTGCTCCTCGAGCCCGGCGATCTGCCGGCTGACCGCGCCCTGGGTGATATGCAGCTGCTGCGCGGCGCGGGTGAAGTTGCAGTGCTGGGCGGTCACCAGGAAGGTGTGCAGGGCGGGGAGGGGCGGCAGGCGTTTCATCGTGACAAGCCATGATATGGGGTCATGGCTAGTATGTGTTTTTTTGCATTGTGGCGGTAGTCGGCGCTTGGTTCCATGAGCACAGGTCTCAACAAGAATCAGGTACTCGATGATGGCAACCTGTGGTGAAGTGCTGGTCAAACTCCTCGAAGGCTATGGCGTCGATCATGTCTTCGGCATTCCCGGTGTGCATACCGTGGAACTCTACCGCGGCCTGGCCGCCTCCTCGATCCGTCACATCACCCCGCGCCACGAGCAGGGGGCCGGGTTCATGGCCGACGGCTACTCGCGTACCCGGGGCAAGCCTGGGGTGTGCTTCATCATCACCGGCCCGGGCATGACCAACATCACCACTGCCATGGGCCAGGCCTATGCCGACTCGATCCCGATGCTGGTGATTTCCAGTGTGCAATCGCGCAGCCAGCTGGGCGGCGGACGCGGCAAACTGCACGAGCTGCCCAACCAGGCCGGCTTGGTCGCGGGGGTGGCGGCGTTCTCGCACACGCTGATGAGCGCCGATGACCTGCCCGAGGTGCTGGCCCGGGCTTTCGCCGTGTTCGACGGTGCCCGCCCCCGCCCGGTGCACATCGAGATCCCGCTGGATGTGCTGGTGGAGCCCGCCGATCACCTGTTGCCGGGCCGGGTGGTGCGCACCACCCGTGCCGGTGCCGCGCCACAGACCGTGCAGCGCATGGCCGTGCGCCTGGCCAAGGCACGGCGTCCGCTGATCCTCGCTGGTGGCGGTGCTCTGGAGGCGGGCGCCGGGCTGGCGCGGCTGGCCGAGCACCTGCAGGCGCCGGTGGCGCTGACCATCAACGCCAAGGGGGTGTTGCCCGCCAACCATCCGCTGCAGATCGGCTCGACCCAGACCCTGCCGGCCACCCGTGCGCTGGTGGCTGAGGCCGACGTGGTGCTGGCCATCGGCACCGAACTGGCCGAAACCGACTACGACGTGACCTTCAAGGGCGGTTTCGAGATTCCCGGCAGCCTGCTGCGGATCGATATCGACCCGGACCAGACGGTCCGCAACTACCTGCCCGAACTGGCCCTGGTGGCCGATGCCGTCCAGGCTACCGAAGCGCTGCTGGTGGCCCTGAACCTGCAGGCGCAACCGCCGCGCGATAGCGATTGGGGGGCGGCGCGGGCCGCCCGCCTGCGCCAGGACAACGCGGCCAGCTGGGACCAGCCGACCCTGAGCCAGACCCGTCTGCTGACCAGCATCCTGCAAACCCTGCCGGACGCCATCCTGGTGGGCGATTCGACCCAGCCGGTCTACACCGGCAACCTGACCCTGGACATGGCCAGGCCGCGTCGCTGGTTCAATGCCTCGACCGGTTACGGCACGCTGGGCTACGCGTTGCCAGCCGCCATGGGCGCCTGGCTGGGCAGCGCCGAGTCGCTCGCCGCACGCGCGCCTGCGGTGTGCCTGATCGGTGATGGCGGGCTGCAGTTCACTCTCCCTGAACTGGCCAGCGCGGTCGAGGCGCAGGTGCCGCTGATCGTGCTGCTGTGGAACAACCAGGGGTACGAGGAAATCAAGAAGTACATGGTCAACCGGGCGATCGAGCCGGTCGGCGTGGACATCCATACCCCGGACTTCATTGGCGTGGCGCGGGCGCTGGGGGCCGAAGCCGAGAACGTGGGCGATGTGGCGCAGCTGCAGGCAGCGTTGGGTCGGGCGGTGGAACGCCAGGGTCCAACCTTGATCCAGGTGGATCAAGGTCAGTGGCAGCAGGTGGTACTGGGCTGAGCGTAGTAGCGAGGGCTGCGCCCTCGATCGCGGGGCAAGCCCGCTCCTACAGTCGTCCGATGCTCGTTGCTCCTCAGCTGGCGCTGGCGCGCAGGCGCGCCACGTCGCGAATCGGTGGCGCGCCGTACAAGCGGCTGTACTCGCGGCTGAACTGCGACGGGCTTTCATAACCTACCCGGTAGCCAGCCACCGCGGCCTCCAGCCCGTCGTTGAGCATCAGTCGCCGCGCCTCTTGCAGGCGCAGCTGCTTCTGGTACTGCAACGGGCTCATCGAGGTTACTGCCTTGAAACGGTGGTGCAGGGTCGAGGTGCTGAGGTTGACCTCGCGCGCCAGGTCCTCGATGCGCAAGGGCTCCTGGTAATGCCGGTTGAGCCAGGCGATGGCTTGGCATACCCGATGGGTCTGGCTGCTGGACAGGGCAATCTCGCACAGGCGCCAGCCCTGGGGGCCGCGCAGCACACGGTACATCAGTTCGCGGCGCACCAGTGGGGCGAGCACGGCGATATCCCGTGGGCTGTCGAGCAAGCGCACCAGGCGCAGCAGTGTGTCGAGCAGTTGCGGATCGCTTTTCTCCACGAACAGTCCACGGCCGGAAGCCTGGCCAGGGACCAGTATCGGCCCGCTCTCGGCTATCAACTGGCTGATCTGCGCCGGATCGATGTCCAGGCGCAAACCCAGGCAGGGGTTCTCGGGGCTGGCTTCGAGCAGGGCGCCGGTGATGGGCAGCGTCACCGAGACCACCATGTAGTGCAGCGGGTCGTAGGTATAGCGTTCGTCACCCAGGAACAATGTCTTGCTGCCCTGGGCCAGGATGCACAAGGCCGGTTGCGCCAGGGCTGGCATGCCGCGCACATCCTCTTCGTAGCGCGTCAGGTACAGGTCTTCGATGGCCGACACCGAGCCATGGGGGCCTTGGGCGTGACGCCGGATCAGCCCGGCCAGCTCCTGGCGTTGCTGCTCCAGTAGCGGATCGAGGGGCGTGGATGAAGTCATGGCGGGATTCCTCTGCTTACCGACGCAGCATAGGTTTGGGCAATGGCAGATGCTAGTCGAAAGCTGCAGATCGATTGCCTGATCCTGCCGCGCTGCAGGATCAGGCAATCGGCCGGCAGTAATGGCCTAACGGCCCGCGCGGGCGAACCCCTAACCTTGGCAGCCTGGTTTTCCCGTCCGTAGCGCTTCAAGGAGATCGTTCATGACCCAGCAGCAACCGGTCACACACCTGGCTTTCATCCGCGCCAGCAACGGTCGATCCGCGGAACTCGGCGTGCGCCTGCGCGACCTGCTCGAGCCGTCGCGGCGTGCGCCGGGCTGCCTGAGCTTCAGCGTGCAGCGCTCGCAGGTCGATGCCGACCTGTGGCTGCTCAGCGGCAGCTGGTGCGACCAGCAGGCGATGAGTGGCTATTTCGCCTCGCCCACCCTCGACGTGTTCGGGGAGCTGGTGCAGGAGCAGGTGGTCAGCAGCCTCGACCTGCATACGTTCGCCTAGCGTGTAGAATGCCGCCCTCGATCACACAGGCGCAGAGCGACATGGCACGTAGAGAATTCCCCCACTTCGAAGCGGTTTCGGCAATGGTTCCGGTGCAAGGCGGCGGCTACCACGCGGCGATCGCCGTGAAGGCCCTGGGCATGGGTGGCGCGCCGCGCTTTCACAAAGTGCTGGACGGGCAGGTGTTCCAGTCGGCGATCGCGGCCGACGAGGCCGCGTGTGCCGAACTCGAACGCCTGCAGGGCGTGAGCGAGGAAGGTGAACTGATCTTCTGATCAGACCTGTGGCCGAGCCATCTTGAACAGCTCGCCCAGCGCAAAGTAGTCGGCCGGGCCGCCGCCACGCAGGATCGGCTCGGCGGCGGCGGTGTCGTAGATGCCGTCCTTCAGCAGGTGCTCGGCAATGTGCACCGCCACCACCTCGCCGAGGATCAGCCAGCTGGGCACCACCTCCTGGTCCGCACGCTTGAGCTGGACGATCTGGCTGACCTTGCATTCGAAACTCACTGGGCTTTCGCCGACACGCGGCACCTTGACCACGTTCGAGGCGGTCGGGGTGAGGCCGCTGAGCGTGAACTCGTCGACATCCGCCGCAACGGCAGCGCAGCTCTGGTTCATCTGCTGTGCCAGCGGACGGGTGGCCAGGTTCCAGACGAACTCACCGGTCTGCTCGATGTTGTTCAGGCTGTCTTTGCGCCCGACGCTGCAGAAACCGATGATCGGAGGGATGTAGTTGAAGGCGTTGAAGAAGCTGTAGGGCGCCAGGTTCAGGCGGCCTTCGCGGTCGTGGCTGGAGATCCAGCCGATGGGCCGTGGGCCGACGATGGCGTTGAATGGGTCGTGGGGTAGGCCGTGGCCTTTGGCGGGTTCGTAGTAGTACATCTGCGCAAGGCCGCGAGGCCCTTCCTGGTGGGGGACAAGGCGCCTAGTGTGCCAAGGCTTGGCTCGGCTGCAAATGATCAAGCCCGGCCGAAGCCGGGCTGGTTGCGCGCATCAGCGATCAGCTGATGCGGTGGCCGTTGGTGCGGTCGAAGCCGTCTTCTGCGAAGCGTTGGCCGCCGGTGCGATCGAAGCCGTCTTCTGCGAAGCGTTGGCCGCCGGTGCGATCGAAGCCGTCTTCTGCGAAGCGTTGGCCGCCGGTGCGATCGAAGCCGTCTTCGGCGAAGCGCTGGCCGCCGGTACGATCAAAGCCATCTTCTGCGTAGGTGGCCGACTGACTCTGCACGGCAGCGAAGGTGTGGGCGCCGGTACGATCGAAGCCGTCTTCGGCAAAGGCACCAGTGGTCAGAACAGAGAGGGCGAGGGTGAGGATCAGTTGGTTTTTCATGGTCGTTGCTCCGGTGAGTTGCTAGGGGTTGTTGTTTCTATGGGTTCAATGCTACGCCTATAAAATCGATAAAAAAGCGCAAAAAATAGCGCATACAAATCTGCTTATTCGATTGATAAGGGTGCGGCTATCCCTGGCTTGCAGTGGGCATCGCGTGTGGCGTGCAGCACGACCGCCAATGATTTTTCCAGTTCGACAAAGATGAAAGGCGGAAATTAATGGGGAGTTAAGGGCACGCGAGCCTGGGGATTAGCAATCAACGGATTTTTCATACGGCTCAAACCGATTTTTCAGGCTTCGCTCGCCACCATCGCCGCACTTGAACCCCTGGAGCGGCACACCCATGAACAAACTCCCGCAAATCACCTTGGCCTTCTGGGTCATGAAGATCTGCGCCACCACCCTCGGCGAGACGGCCGGCGACCTGCTGTCGATGACCCTGGACATCGGCTACGCCATGAGTTCGCTGTTGCTTATCAGCGTGTTCCTGGTGACCCTGGTCACCCAGCTCTACTCGCGCCGATATCACCCGATGCTGTATTGGCTGGTGATCCTTTCCACCAGTACCGCCGGTACCACCATGTCCGATTTCATGGACCGGACCCTGGGCCTGGGCTACGCCATGGGCTCGGCACTGCTGATCGGCATTCTCCTGCTGACCTTTGCCCTGTGGCGCCTGAGCGGCAACCCGCTGGACGTCAGCCGCATCCGCAATCGTGGTGGCGAGCTGTTCTATTGGGTAGCGATCCTGTTCTCCAACACCCTGGGCACCGCCCTGGGCGATTACCTGGCCGATGATTCCGGCCTGGGCTTCGCGGGTGGCGCGCTGCTGATCGGCTCGGCGATCGCGCTGGTGGTCGCAGCCCGCTACTGGACGAAGATCTCGAGCGTCGTGCTGTTCTGGATCGCCTTCGTCCTCACTCGTCCGTTCGGTGCCACGCTGGGCGACGTGCTGACCAAGTCACACGAGAAAGGCGGGCTGGACTTCGGCACAGTGGGCTCATCGCTGGTGCTTGGCGGCGTGCTGCTGGTACTGGTGCTGATGGCCACCTATTACCAGCGTCGCGAGCCACAGCGGGTGGCTGAGTTGTCGTAACCGGTCTTGTTCAGGTCTCTCGGGTATCAATCCTGTAGCGGGTACTTCGCCCACCGCCGGGCAGGCGAACCAGGCAGTGCTTATCCAGCAGGTCGGCAAGGTGCCGGGTGGCCGTGGCCTTGGAGACTTTGGCCACAGCCTGGTACTGGCTGGCGCTGATACCGGCCTCGAAACCGCGAGGCCCGCCATCGAGCAGGCGGTTGAGCACCTTGACCTGTTCGGGCAACAAGCCGTCGCCACGATGGATCAGCCAGAAGCGTGCCTTGGCCAGCACCCGGTCGATGCGCACCAGCGCTTGCTGGAGGCTGCGAAGCAAGGTGGCAAGGAACCAGGCCAGCCATTGTGTGACGTCCAGGTCGCCGCGCTGGCTTCTTTCAAGGACTGCGTAGTAGCCGGCCCGGTCTTCCAGGATGCTGCTGGACATGGCGTAGAAACGGACCGCCCGCTGCTCACCTTGGGCCAATGCCAGGTCTGTGATGGCGCGGGCCAGGCGGCCATTGCCATCGGCGAAGGGGTGCAAGGTGACGAACCAGAAATGGGCGAGCCCCGCACGTAGCAGGGGGTCGAGTTGCCGATCGCTGCGGCTGTTTTCAAACCAGTCGAGGAACTGCCGCACCCGCTGCTCCAGGCCGGCACGCGGCGGTGCTTCGAAATGCACCCTGGGTTTGTCGATACGCCCCGATACCACTTGCATTGGAGCATCGTCGCGCCATTCACCGACTGGCAGGGGCGGTGCGAGTGAATCGTCATGTTCGGGAAACAGCCAGCAGTGCCACAGGAACAGGCGCTGTTGATCCAGTGGCCGAACATAGCCCATGGCCGCGTCCACCATCAGTTCGGCCAGGCCCTCGCTGCGTGTCGTGGTCGTCCCCGGCTCAGCGATGCCGAGCCGGCGGGCCAGGGAAGAGCGAACGGACTCCACATTGAGCTGCTCGCCCTCGATGGCCGAGGACGTGACAATGTTCTGCAGCAGGGTATCGAGCGTATCGAGGTTGGCATTGGCCTCGGTCACCGCCCCCGCTCTGCCCAGCAGGCAACCCTGCGCCTGGACGCAGTCCCTGAGCAAGGTTGCCAGTTGCGACGCATCCCAACGAAAGTCGGGCCAGTCGGCCTGCTGCCAGACCCAGATGGTATCTGCAGCCGTGTGCGCTTTTGGGTTCATGAGCCAAATAATAGCGCCATTCGGCTCAATATGTGAGCCGAATGGCGCTGTTATTCGGCTCACAATCCATTAAAAAAGGGGCGCCCGGTCATCCGGAGCGCCCCTT
The DNA here is from genome assembly GCF_036324045.1 of Pseudomonas carassii. Classification (NCBI taxonomy): domain Bacteria; kingdom Pseudomonadati; phylum Pseudomonadota; class Gammaproteobacteria; order Pseudomonadales; family Pseudomonadaceae; genus Pseudomonas; species Pseudomonas carassii. The sequence goes on from NZ_JAZDCT010000004.1 coordinate 92,076, forward strand.
TTCACGTTCGGCGAGCAGGGATCAGTCGGTGGTGATCCGCGAATGCTGCTTGGTGTCCTTCATGGTCGCGTAAACCAGCAGCGAACAGGCGATGCAGGCGGTGACGTACCAGTAGAAGCCGGTCTCCATGCCGATGCTCTTGAACCACAGGGCCACGTACTCGGCGGTGCCGCCGAAGATCGACACGGTCAGCGCGTACGGCAGGCCGACGCCCAGGGCGCGGATTTCGGTCGGGAACAGTTCGGCCTTGACCACGGCGTTGATCGAGGTGTAACCGCTGACGATGATCAGCGCGGCCATGATCAGGAAGAACGCGCCCCACCAGGTCTGGATAGTGTGCAGGGTGCTGAGGATCGGCACGGTGAAGAGGGTGCCAAGCACGCCGAAGGCGATCAGGATCGGGCGTCGGCCGATCTTGTCGGACAACCCGCCGATCACCGGCTGCAGGCACATGAACAGGAACAGCGTGGCCGCCGAGATGGTGGTCGAGTCGCTGATGCTCATGCCCACGGTGTTGACCAGGTACTTCTGCATGTAGGTGGTGTAGGTGTAGAAGGCCAGGGTGCCGCCCATGGTCAGGCCGACCACGGTCATCAGCTCCTTGGGATGGCGCAGCAGGGTGCGCATCAGGTTTTCCTTGGACTTCTCCTTCTTGGTGAAGGAGGCGGTCTCTTCCATGCCGCGGCGCAGGTACAGGGCGACCACCGCGCACAGCGCGCCGATCACGAACGGTACGCGCCAGCCCCAGGCATACAGCTCCTCGGTGGTCAGGGTGTTCTGCAGGACGATCAGCACCGCCAGGGCGATGAGCTGGCCCGAGATCAGGGTGACGTACTGGAAGCTGGAGAAGAAGCCACGGCGTTCCTTGCTGGCCATCTCGCTGAGATAAGTGGCCGAGGTACCGTACTCACCACCTACCGACAGGCCCTGCATCAGGCGGGCGACGACCAGCAGGATCGGCGCGGCGACGCCGATGGTCTCGTAGCCCGGCGTCAGGGCGATGACCAGGGAGCCTGCGCACATCAGCAGCACCGAGGCCATCAGTGCCGCCTTGCGGCCCTTGCGGTCGGCGTACAGGCCCATCAGCCAGCCACCGATCGGGCGCATGAGGAAGCCCACGGCGAAGATCGCGGCGGTGTTGAGCAGTTGGGCGGTGGTGTCGCCGGCGGGGAAGAAGGCCTTGGCGAAGTACAGCGAGAATGCGGCGTAGACGTACCAGTCGTACCATTCGACCATGTTGCCGATGGAACCACTGAAGATCGATTTGAGGCGGCTGGCGGTGGACTTTTGCGCGGCGGGCGCAACGGCCGCCCCGGTGGGCAGAGTGCTGGCGTTATCCATCAGGGATACCTTCTCGTTGTTTTTGTGGAGCGCGCTCGAGGCGCAGCTTGAGAAGGGTTTTGCAGGAGGTGTGCCAGATGAGTGCGTGGTGATCCATTCGAGGGCATCACGGGGCAAGCCCGCTCCCACGCAAAGCCTGTGTCGCCTGCGTTTCAGGGACCTTCGTGGGAGTGGGCTTGCCCCGCGATGCGGTGTGAAACAACGGCACCGGATAGGCGGTTTTCCGCTTGTTGGCCTGAGTTACTGAGCAATAATCCGCTCATTCGCGCTCAAGAAAGTCCTCTCTCACCAACCCATGCCGCTGCATCTTTTCATTGAGTGTGCGCCGCGGCAGTTGCAATGCCTCCATCACACCCTTGATCTCGCCCTTGTGCTGGCGCAGTGCTGCGCGCAGGCACTGGGCTTCGAACGCTTCCATCTGCTCGACCAGGGATTGCCCGCCGGACTCGATCTCCAGGGCCGGCGAGCCCAGTCCCAAGGCATGCCGTTCGGCGGCATTGGCCAGCTCGCGCACATTGCCCGGCCAATCGTGGGCCAGCAGGCGCGCCAGCTGCACGCCGCTCAGCGGCGGGGCGCTGCGCCCGAGGCGTTCGGCGGCGGCGCGGGCGAAATGCTCGAACAGCAGCGGGATGTCCTCACGCCGTTCGCGCAGCGGCGCCAGGCGCAGCTCGGCGACGTTCAGGCGGTAGGCCAGGTCTTCGCGAAAGCGCCCGGCGCGGGCTTCCTCAAGCAAGTCCGGCTTGGTCGCGGCAATGATGCGCAGGTCGACGCTGATGCTCTGGTTGGCGCCCAGCCGCTCGAGCTTGTGCTCCTGGATCACCCGCAGCAGCTTGGCCTGCTGGGCCAGGGGCATGCTCTCGATTTCGTCGAGGAACACGGTGCCGCCATTGGCGTACTCCAGTTTGCCGATACGCTTGCCCTGGGCACCGGTGAACGCGCCGCTCTCATGGCCGAACAGCTCGGCCTCGAACAGCGTCTCGGGAATGGCCGCGCAGTTGAGCGCGACGAAGGGCTTGTCGGCGCGCGGGCCGAAGTCATGCAGGCAACGCGCCACGCGCTCCTTGCCGCTGCCGGTTTCGCCACGAATCAGCACGTTGACCGGCAGGCCGGCCAGCTCCAGCACCTGGCGGCGCAGTTGCTGCAGCCCTTGGGACATGCCCAGCAGGGTGTTCTCCAGTTGCGCCTTGAGGTCGGCCTGTTCATGCAGGCGGCGGTTCTCCAGGACCAGCTGGCGCTTTTCCAGGGCGCGGCGCAGGCTGCCCATCAGGTGTTGCGGGGTGAAGGGTTTTTCCAGGAAGTCATAGGCGCCATTGCGCATCGCTTCCACGGCCATGGGCACGTCGCCATGGCCGGTGAGCAGGATCACCGGCAGGTCGGGGTCGCTCGCCTGCAACCGTTCGAGCAGCTGCAGGCCGGACATGCCGGGCATGCGCACGTCGCTGAGGATCACCCCGGGGAAGTGCGGCTCGAGCCTGTCCAGGCAGTCCTCGGCGCGGGCGAACAGCTGCACGCTGAAGCCCGACAGGCTCAGCCATTGTTCCACCGCGGTGCGGATGCTCGCTTCGTCGTCGACGACGATCACCGAATTCAACATACAGGCTCCAGGTCGCGGGGCAGGGTGAGGCTGAAGCGGGCACCGCCCGGCAGGTTCTCGACCTGCAGGCGGCCACCGGCGTCGATGACGATGCCATAGGAGATGGCCAGGCCCAGGCCCAGCCCTTCGCCGACCGGCTTGGTGGTGAAGAACGGATCGAAGACCCGGTCCAGGTCGCAGTCGAGGATGCCGCCACCGGAATCGAGCACGCTCAGGCGCCACTGCGCATCGTCGGCCTCAATGCGGATCTCCAGGCGTTTGTAACGCTTGTCGGCCATGGCGTCGATGGCGTTGCGCAGCAGGTTGATCAGCACCTGCTCGAGACGGATCGCGTCACCGCGTACCCAGGCCGGGCGCGCCAGGTACAGCGCCACTTCGACGCCTTCGGCGCGGATGCGGGTGTCCAGCAGGTGCAGCGCCTGGTCGACCACCGTGGCCAGGTCCAGGCGCTCGCGCAGGCCGCCGGGGCTGTTGCGGGCGAAGGTTTTCAGGTGGCCGGTGAGCGCGGCCATGCGGGTCAGCATCTGCTCCAGCGGTTCCAGGGCCTGGCGCGCCTCGTCATGGCGGCCATGGTCGAGGAGCAGGCGCAGGGTTTCCAGCTGCATGCGCTGAGTGGTCAGCGGCTGATTGATTTCGTGGGCCAGGGCTGCCGACATCTGCCCCAGTGCCGCTAGTTTGGCCGATTGCACCAGGCCTTCCTGGGCGGTATGCAGCTCGCGGGTGCGCTCCTCGACCAGGCGCTTGAGCTCTTCGCGGCTGCGTTGGCGCAGGCGGGCCAGGCGCAGGCGCTGGCTGACGAACAGCACGGCGAACACCAGGCTCAGCCAGATTGCCGCAGCGGCGAGGGCGGCGTTGCGCCCGTCCTCGGCGACCTGCGGCTTGCGCAGCAGGTGCAGGGTCCAGCCTTCGGCCTCCAGGGGCAGGCGCTCCCACAGGTACTCGGCGGTGCCATCCGGGCCCTGGACGCGGGTCAGGTGGCTGGTGTCGGTGAAGCGGGTCAGGGCCTGGTGCTGCAGGGGCACCAGCGGCTGCTTGTCGTACTGGCGGGTTTCGGCCAGTTCGGCGCGGTCGGCGCCGGACAGCGGTTGCAGCTCGCGGTAGCGCCAGCCGTCCTGGTTGGCGATGAAGGTGATGCCGCGGGCATCGCTGACCAGCAGGATATCGCTGCCCTGGCGCCACTCGCGCTCGAGCTCCGGGAACTCCAGCTTGACCACCATGGCGCCGAGGAAGCGGCCGTGTTCGTCGTTCACCGCGCTGGACAGGAAGTAGCCCGGCACGCCGCTGGTCACGCCGACGGCGTAGAAGCGGCCGCTACCCTGGCTGCGGGTCTGCTTGAAATAGGGGCGAAAGCCGTAGTTGGAGCCGACGTAGGTGGTCGGCAGGCGCCAGTTGCTGGCGGCGATGGCCAGGCCCGTGCGGTCGAGCAGCTCCAGGGTGGAGGAGTTGGCGGCGCCGTTGATGCGTTCGAGCTTGCGGTTCAGGGCGTCCTGCACCGGTTCGGTGACCGGTCCGCGCAGGGCGGCGATCAGCTCCGGATCCAGCGCCAGCACCGCGGGCAGGGCGCGGTAGCGCTCGATCAGGGTGTGCAGGGCGTTGGCGTACAGGCCCAGTTGCTCGCTGGCCCGGCGGGCGTCGGTTTCCATGGCCTGGCGCTTGGCCTGGTGCATGGCCCAGCCGGCGCTGAGGGTGGTGCCGACCAGGATCAGCAGGATGATCAAACCCAGGCGCAGGGCGCGGAAGGATGAGGGCATGGGGCGGATCCGGGATCTCGGTTGTCTGTGCCGGCCTCATCATGGGCAAGCCCGCTCCCACACAGGACATGCATAACCCTGTGGGAGCGGGCTTGCCCGCGAAGGGGCCGAACCTGCTTAATGCAGCTCGAAGCTCTGCTGCTGCACCGCCTGCGAGTCGAGGCCGATCTGCACATTGAACTGGCCAGCCTCGGCGACGTGCTGCAGTTGGCCATTGTAGAACTTCAGGTCCTGCTCACTGATGTCGAAGGTCAAGGTTCGTGCTTCGCCAGCCTTGAGCATGACTTTCTGGAAGTTCTTCAGTTCCTTGACCGGGCGGCTCATCGACGCGCTCTGGTCCTGGATATACAGCTGCACCACGGTCTCGCCGTCACGCTTGCCGGTGTTCTTCACCGTCACCTTGGCCTGCAGGGTGCCGCCACGCTTGAGTTCCTTCTGCGACAGCGCCAGCCCCGACAGCTCGAAGCTGGTGTAGCTCAGGCCGTAGCCGAACGGGTACAGCGGGCCGTTGGGCTCCTCGAAGTACTGCGAGGTGTAGTTGCCCGGCTTGCCCGGGGTGAACGGGCGGCCGATGCGCATGTGGTTGTAGTACATCGGGATCTGCCCGACCGAGCGCGGGAAGGTGATGGCCAGGCGTCCGGACGGGTTGTAGTCGCCGAACAGCACGTCGGCGATGGCGTTGCCGCCCTCGGTGCCGCTGAACCAGGTCTCGAGGATGGCGTCGGCCTGCTCGCGCTCCCAGGCGATCGACAGCGGGCGGCCGTTCATCAGCACCAGTACCAGGGGCTTGCCGGTGGCCTTCAGCGCCTTGATCAGGTCACGTTGCACCGCCGGGATCTCGAGGGTCGTACGGCTCGACGATTCATGGGACATGCCACGGGACTCGCCGACCACGGCCACCACCACATCGGACTGCCTGGCTGCCTTGACTGCCTCGTCGATCAGCACGGCGGCCGGGCGTGGGTCGTCGACGATTTCAGGCGCGTCGAAGTTGAGGAAGTTCAGGTAGTCGAACATGGCCTTGTCGCCGGTCACGTTCGAACCCTTGGCGTAGACCAGTTTGGCCTTGCCTTCGACGGCGCGGCGCAGGCCCTCGCGCACGGTGACTGAGTGCTGCGGTTTGCCGTCGGCGGCCCAACTGCCCATCATGTCGATCGGCGCATCGGCCAGGGGGCCGACCAGGGCGATGGTGCCGGACTTTTTCAGCGGCAGGGTCTGCTCGCGGTTTTCCAGCAGCACCAGGCCACGGCGTGCCACGTCGCGGGCGGCGTCACGGTGCAGGCGGTTGTCGGCGTAGTAGTCTTTCAGGTCGGTTTCGGCCTTGGGAATGCGTACATAGGGGTCCTTGAACAGCCCCATGTCGTACTTGGCGCCCAGTACTTCACGCACCGCCTGGTCCAGCTCGGCCTGGCTGACTTCGCCGGACTTCAGCAGCCCCGGCAGCTCCTCGCCGTAGAGAGTGTCGTTCATGCTCATGTCGATGCCGGCCTTGATCGCCAGCTTGGCTGCTTCCCGGCCGTCGCGAGCCACGCCATGGCGGATCAGTTCCTGGATGGCGCCGTGGTCGCTGATGGTCACGCCCTTGAAGCCCCACTCCTTGCGCAGCAGGTCGTTCATCAGCCAGGTGTTGGAGGTGGCCGGCACGCCGTTGATCGAGTTCAGCGCCACCATCACCCCGCCGGCACCGGCGTCGAGCGCGGCGCGGTAGGGTGGCAGGTAGTCGTTGTACATCTTCGGCAGGCTCATATCGACCGTGTTGTAGTCGCGCCCGCCCTCGACCGCGCCGTAGAGGGCGAAGTGCTTGACGATGGCCATGATGCTGTCGGCGTTGGCCGGGCTCGAGCCCTGGAACGACTTGACCATCACCTGGCCGATCTTCGAGGTCAGGTAGGTGTCCTCGCCGAAGCCTTCGCTGGTGCGGCCCCAGCGTGGGTCACGGGCGATGTCGACCATCGGCGCGAAGGTCATGTCCAGCGAGTCGGCGGCGGCCTCGATGGCCGAGGTGCGGCCGACCTTGGCGATGGCGTTCATGTCCCAGGACGAGGCCAGGCCCAGGCCGATCGGGAAGATGGTGCGCTCGCCGTGGATGGTGTCGTAGGCGAAGAACATCGGGATCTTCAGGCGGCTGCGCATGGCCGCGTCCTGCATCGGGCGGTTCTCGGGGGCGGTACGCGAGTTGAAGGTGCCACCGATGCGTCCGGCGGCGATTTCCTCGCGGATCTTCTCGCGGGGCATCTCGGGGCCGATGCTGATCAGGCGCAACTGGCCGATCTTCTCGGCCTCGGTCATCTGGCCGACCAGATGGTCGATGAACGCCTGCTTGTCTTGCAGGGGCGCGGCGGTGGGGGCGGCAAGGGCCGCCTGACTGGCAAGGCCCATGGCCAGGCCCAGCAAAGACAGTTTCATCATCAATTCCGTTGTCGAGTGATAAGCGGCTGGCCGAGACGTTTCGTACGCCTGTTGTTGTCGCGTCCGCTGGCGGTTCTGTGGATCATTCATCCATGATCCGGCGCAGTCGCGGATTATGCCTTATATGAAGCGCTTGTTGAGATACACTCTCGCCCACCCGATTGCCGGGATAACAACGATAAGAACGCTCGAGAGACGATGGCATGACCGAATACGAACAGCGCCAGATCGCCGAGGCGATCGCCCGCGCCGAGCGGCGTACCGATGCGGAGCTGGTGACCGTGCTGGCCCGCCGCGCCGAAGACTTCCCCTACCTGCCGTTGCTCTGGGCCGCCCTGCTGGCCTTGCTGATCCCTGGCGCGTTGCACTTGTGGCTGGGTGGCATTGGCGTCAACGGCCTGCTGCTGGCGCAGATGCTGACCTTCATCAGCCTGTGCCTGCTGCTGCGCCACCCGCGCCTGGCGGCCTGGGTGGTACCGTCGGTGCTGCGGCGCAGGCGTGCGTCGGGCCTGGCCCGCCAGCAGTTTCTCGAGCTCAACCTGCAGCGAACCGCTGGAGCCACGGGCGTGCTGATCTTCGTCAGCGAAGCCGAGCGCCATGTCGAGATCCTGGTCGACGAAGGCATCGCCCGGCACCTGCCCGAGCAGGCACGCGAGGCGATCGTCGCCCGTTTCACCGACCAGGTGCGCCAGGGCCATACCCTGCAGGGTTTCGTCGAATGCATCGAGGCCTGCGGCGAGCTGCTCAGCGAACATGTGCCACCCACCCATGCGCGCAATGAGCTACCCAACCGCTTGGTGATTCTCGACTGAGTCTGACCAGACCGAAGGCGTGTAGGAGCGGGCTTGCCCCGCGAACACCGGCGAAGCCGGTGCAATAAGGCGGGTGCTGGTTTCGTGAGAATCACCATCGACGTAGAATGCCGGGCATTGCGCATTGCGCTCCCCGCATTTCGAGGCACCCGTTCCCATGTCGTCCCCTTCTTCCGCCCCTATCGCGCCGGACGCGCGTGCCCAGTTCCTAAGCCTGCTCGCCGACGCCCTGGCCGATGGCAGCCTGATCAAGCTGGTGCTGGCCCGTCATGTCGGCGCCGACCAGACCCTGCAGCGGATCATCGCCAAGCCGGTGCAGATCAAGGGCCAGGCCTGCCTGTCGCTGGTCTACCGTCACCAGACTCGCGACATCACCCGCAACCTGGCACTGGATCCGGCGCTGGCGTTGGTGACCGAGCTGTTGCCGGAGAGCTTTCGCAACGCGCACCTGTTCACCGCCGCCGGCGAGGTGCAACTGGAGTTCAGCAAGAAGGGCAAGCCGATGCTGCGCCGCCACCTGGCCCAGCCGGCGTCACGCGAAACGGGGGCTGGCGGGCACGACCGTGAGAAGAAGCGCTACCTGGAACTGTCGCGACCGTTCCTGCGTGACCTGGGGGTGACCGATGGGCAGGGCGCGCTGATCCCGTCGATGTCGCGCAAGTGGAAGCAGATCAACAAGTTCATCGAAGTCTTCGACCATGCCTTGAGCGGCGCGCCGGTGAGTGCGCAGCAGGCACTGAAAGTCGCCGACTTCGGTTCGGGCAAGGGCTACCTGACCTTCGCCATGCACGACTACCTGCGCAACACCCTCGGGCGTGAGGCGCAGGTCACCGGTGTCGAGTTGCGTGCGGACATGGTCGAGCTGTGCAACGCCGCCGCCGCGCGCCTGGAGCATCCGGGCCTGGTGTTCGAATGCGGTGATGTGCGCAGCGTGGTGCCTGAAGCCATCGACGTGATGATCGCCCTGCATGCCTGCGACATTGCCACTGACTACGCGATCCATACCGGTATTCGCTGCAATGCCGCGATCATCATGTGTTCGCCGTGCTGTCACAAGCAGGTCCGGCCGCAATTGCGCAGCCCTGGCCTGTTGCAGCCGATGCTGCAATACGGGCTGCATCTGGGCCAGCAGGCCGAGATGCTCACCGACAGCCTGCGCGCGCTCTATCTCGAGGCCTGTGGCTACGAGACCAAGGTGTTCGAGTTCATCTCACTCGAGCACACCAACAAGAACAAGATGATTCTTGCGGTCAAGCGCCGACAGCCCCAGGACAATGCGGCGCTGTTGGCGAAGATCGCCGAGCTCAAGGCGTTCTATGGGGTACGCGAGCATTGCCTGGAAACTCTGCTGCAGGCGGATGGCCTGATCGCTGGGTGATCGACCTCGCCTGGGCCTACAGCATCTTCCCAGTTTCGGTTAGGCCGTTTCCGAAAGAGCCTTTCTGAGCCTGTTGCAGCCTTCCTGGTACCTAGTCTGGCTTGTGGTGACGCCCGTCGGCGTCGTTAGGTTGTCACTTGACAACCTTTTTGCCATGCCCATACTGGAGCTCAATCGATGGCCCGTCCTCTCCATCCAAACAAGGAAGTCGAGCAGTCCCTGGCACATGCTGAGGCGCATGGCTGGAAAGTCACGGTGCGGGGCGGCCATTGCTGGGGGCGGATCTATTGCCCCAACAACGACCGCGAATGCCGCTGTGGCGAGTTTTGCATCACCAGCGTGTGGAGCACGCCCAGAAATCCGGGCACCTTCGCTCGCCAGTTGCGGCGGGTCGTGGATAACTGCACGTCGATGCGCGGGATCGTCAATCAGCCAGTGGAGCGAAAGTGATGGAGTACGAATTCACCCTCAAGTACCAATTGCACGAAGGCGTGGACGTCGATGCACTGATCGAGCTTCTGGGAGAGGCCGGTTGTGATGATGCGGTGGTCGGTAGCGGCCAGCCCGGTCGCCTGGCGCTGGCCTTCGCCCGCGAGGGTAAGACTGCGCGGGAAGCGATGCACAGCGCCCTGGAGAATGTCCGGCAGGTCTTGCCGGAGGCTCGCCTGATCGAAGCCAGTCCGGACCTGGTCGGTCTGACCGATGTGGCGGCGCTGGTGGGGGTGTCCCGACAGAACATGCGCAAGCTCATGCTCACGCATCATCGCACCTTCCCGGCCCCGGTGCATGACGGCAGCCTTTCGCTCTGGCACCTTGCCGACATCCTGGCCTGGATGCAGGCACGGGGTACCCACGCCGTTGCCCAGGCGCTCCATGAACTGGCCATCGTGGCGATGCAGGTGAATGTCGCCAGGGCCCAGGAACGGGTGGCGAGTGGCAGGTAATGCAGTCCATTGCATCATCGCCGTTGCGCAGGATCAGAAGAACCGGGTCACGCTGATCTTGGCATTGCGCCCCTGGGTATAGGCGTTCTCGCCCGACAGCTCCGGCCGGATGGCCTTGTTGAACAGGTTGTCCACGGTCAGGTTGACCTCGGTGCCCTTGAGGTACGGCTGCTGCGGTTTCCAGTTGGCGAACAGGCCGTGGATCTGGTACTTCTCGTTGCCGAAGTTATCGTAGTAGCGGTCGCCGAGTGCACTGGCCGGGCCTTCGAAATACTTGTCACTGGGCAGGTGGTGGGTGGCGCCGACGAACTGCGCGGTCCAGCCGACGCGGGCGTCCCAGGACGGAATCTTGACCCCCAGGGTGGTGATCCATTTCGGCGCCGGTACATCCTTGGCCCACACGTCGGGGCCCCAAGGGTTGGTGTAGGCGCCCTCATGGCGACCTTCCATCCAGGCGTACGACACCGCGCCGAACAGGTAGGTGGAGTCGTAGAACGTCTCGATCTCGAAACCCTTGTACACCACGTCGCCGATGTTGCGGTAGTTGCCCATCAGGCCGCCGCCGCAGGTGTCGGCGATGTTGCCGCCGGTGGCCAGTTGTTCCTGGCAGCCGACGCCAGTGGCCTTGAAAATTTCGTCGGTAACCTTGTTGCGGAACAGCGTGGTGCGCACCTGCGCGCTGTCGCCCTGAGTGAAGACATCGGCGAAGGTGCTGATGCTACCGGCGCGCAGGCCGGTAATACGCTCGGGGTCGAGGTTGCGGCTGGTGGCGGTGCGGCTGCCGATGCCCTGGACTTCGAACTGCTCGTCCAGCACCGGCGCGCGCCAGGTCTTGCTGTAGTCGGCGTACAGCGCGGTCTGCTCGGTCATTTTCCAGTACAGCGAAAGGCGCGGCGACCAGCCGCTGTAGGTCTTTTCGCTGTAATCGTGTCCGGCCGCCGGGTTGTTGTAGTAGGGCGCCTGGTTGGGCTTGCCCTCGTTGGCGACGTGGTCGTAGCGCAACGAGGGGGTGATGGTCAGGTCGCCCAGGGTAATGGCGTCCTGCAGGTAGTATCCCTGGCTATTGACCTTACCGCTGGGCATGAAGTACGGCTGGTAGTGCCCGTAGTTGTAGCGGGGGATCTCGTAGGTTTTGCCGGGCATCCACATCTGGGTGTCGCGGTCATGGCGGCGAATCTGCACACCGGCGGTGAGTGCATGTTCCAGCGGGCCAGTGAGGAAGGTGCTGATGTTCCTGACATCGAGCATGCGGTCCTTGTACTCGGTATCCATCCGCCGCCCGCCGGTGGAGGGTTGGATCACCGCATTGGCATTGCGCTCATCGGTCTGCTTGGTGTCGGACTCGGAATACTTGACCTGCAGGTCGACCCAGGGGTTTTCGATGGGCTGGTACTTGTAGGTGGTCGACCAGGTGGTGTCGATGGTGGTGCGGTTGGCCAGGAAGCGCTTGAGGGCGTCGGCATAGCCGTACTTCTTGATGTCCGCCGCCGAAGGTGGAGACGAGAAGGCGGTGGCGGCGAAGGTGGCCCAGCGCTCGCTTTCCGAGCGCGACCAGGAAAAGCCCAGGCTGTGCTCGTCGGTGAAATGGATGTTGGTCTTGAGCAACGTGCCTTCAAGGTCCAGGGCACTGTTGGGCAGGCGTCGTGGATTGATCGGCCATTGGTTGTTCGGATCGGGCAGGCGGTCGGCCATCTTCAGGTCGCCGCCATCGCGCTTGGTGAAGTACGCCAGGCCATCGATACGGCCATCATCGGTACGGCCGAACACTGCGGAGCTGTAGACCTGCTGATGGTCGTTACTGCCATAGCCGTACTTGAGCATGGCGCCGCTGTTGCGGCCATCCTGCAGCAGGTCGGTGGCGTCCTTGGTCTCCATGTGCACGCTGCCGCCAAGACCGCCGTTGCCGGTCTTGACCGAGTGCGGACCTTTCTCCACCTCGATGTACTTGATCAGCTCCGGCTCGATGAAAATGGTGCCTTGCTGGTAGCGCTCGAAGCCACTCTTGGGCGCGCCGTCCACGGTCATCGGCACGTCTTCGGCATCACCCATGCCCCAGATGTTGATGGTCTGGCCGCCAGGCTTGGACGAGCCGCCCATGTTCACCCCGGGCAGCGTTGCCAGCACGCTGGGGATGTTGCTGGGCTGGTAGCGGTCGATCTGTTCCTGGTTGAGGGTAGAGCGGCCGACGCTGCTGGCATCGACCTGCTGGCCGTCACCAACGATGCTCACCGCCCCGAGTTGCAGGCTGTTGTCGGCTGTCGGGTCGTCTTCGCGCAAGCGCACCACGTAGGTGTTACCCATGCGTACCACGTTGAAGCGGCTGCCCATCAGCAGATGGCTGATGGCCGCCTCTGTCTCGAAGTCGCCCTTGAGCGCCGGTGCCTGGGTGCTGCCGAGCAGGGCCTCGTCGAACAGCAACTGGACCTTGGCCTGCTGGGCCAGCTGGCTCAGCGAACGGGCCAGCGGTTGCGCCGGCAGGTCGAAAGGCACAGGCGCGGCTTCGGCGGCCAGGCTCATGGCCAGGCACAGGGCCAGCAGGGTGGGTCGGGCAGGCAGGCAGTGCAATGGACGCAACGCGGACAACATGGATTCCCCCAATCGGCAAAAGGCCGGAAAAAGCCCGCCATCACACGGCAGGCGGGGAGGAAGACGCGGCGTTGCGACAAAACCTCACCTGCAAATGATAAAAATTCTCAAATTATTTTTTAGCGTCGCTCGATGCGCAGGCGTCCGTCGGCGAGCAAGGTGGTCTTGACCGGCAACAGCGCGGGCAGGGCATTGAGCAGGGCGTCCGGATCGTGCACGTCGAGGTTGCCGGACACCTTGTAGCGACCGAGCGCCGGATCGGCCAGCACCACCGGGTGCTGGCGATACAGGCCGAGCTCGTCGACCAGGCTGGCCAGTTCGCGGTTGCGGAAGCTCACATGGCCCTCGCGCCAGTCGGCGATCGGTTGCTCACCGAGTTCGTGGCGGGTCAGGCTGCCGCGCGCCAGGTCGTAGGTGGCGCCCTGTCGGGCGCCGAGCAGCACGGGTGGTTGTCGTTCGCCCGGCGTATCGAACGCTACCTGGCCATGGGCGACCGCCACCACCAATTCGCGTTCGCCACGGCGCAGGTCGAAGCCGGTGCCGACCACGCGCACCCGGCCGCTGCCGGCGTCGACGAAGAGGGGGCGTTCCTTGTCCGGCGCCACCTCGATGTACAACTGGCCGTGGTCGAGATGGATCAGTCGGCGCTCGGCGCTGAAGTCCAGGCGCAGGCGGGTCTGGGCGTTGACGAAGAGCTGGCTGCCGTCGGGCAGTTGCAGGGTCTGCAAGGCCTGGCCGGCGGCGATGCGCTGGCTGAAGGCGGTGCTGCCCGCCCCCAGGTTGCCCGCCAGCACCGCGCAGAGCAGGGCCGCCGCGGTTGCCAGGGCCGGGCGCCAGCGTGGCGTGCGGCGCACCGGCAAGGGCACAGGGCGGTTGGCCTGCTTGAGCGCGGCCAGGTCATCCCACAACTGTTCGAACTGGCGGTAGGCGCGGGTGTGCTCGGGCGTCTGCATCCACAGGGCGAACGCCTTGCGCTCCTGGCGCGAGGGCTGGTTGCGGTTGCGGCTGAACCAGCTCGCCGCCTGGGCGTCGATCGGGCGCGGGTCGAGCTCGTCGGTGGGGGTCATGGGAACTGCTCCGTGCCGTTGTCACTGTCCAGGCGTTGCTTGCATTGCAGCAGGGCGGCGGCGATGTGCTTTTCGACCATGCTGACGGAAATGTTCATGCGTTCGGCGATCTGGGCCTGGGTCAGGCCTTCGAAACGGTGCAGCATAAGGGCTTCGCGGCGTCGCGGCGAGAGTTCGGCGAGCACCTGGCGCAATTGATTCAGCCGTTGTTGCTGCTGGGCGTGGTCCAGCGGGTCGTTGGCTGGTGGATTCTGCGCCTCGGGCAGGGTGTCGTCGGCCAGCACCGCGTGGCGGACTTTCTGCCGTCGCCAATGGTCGCTCAGCAGGTTGCGCGCCACCTGGAACAGGAACGCGCGGGGCTGTTCGACCTTGGCCCGATCCCGGTAGCCCAGCCACTGGGCGAACACATCCTGGGTCATGTCTGCGGCATCGCTGGCATTGTCCATGCGCTTGCGCAGGAAATGCAGGATGTCGGCATAGAAACCGTGGGCGACAGGGTCGGGCTTGGGGCGCTGCATGCACGCTTTCCGGGCTGGCGTGGAGGAAAGGGTGCGGATCTTATCGAGAATTATTTACATTTGCAAAGTTGCCGAATCAATGCCGACGAGCGTGGCTGGCGGGTACGGCAATCGCCAATTCGGCCAACCCCAGGGGATGACTGACTGAATCGAAGAAATGTAGGGGAACCTGGGCAAGATCAGCGAAACGGTCGATAAAGTGCTGCTTCTGGTTGATGATCGAAGCCTCGTTCAATGGTCGGATGGCGATGGCCAGGTGCTGGGGCCGTGCCTGACGGATGGCCTCGAGCAGGTGCTGGTCGCTGGCGTCCAGGTGCTGCCCGAACAGGCACAGGCCACCCTGTTCACGGGCCAGTTGCCCCAGGCTCCAGGACAGGTAGTCGCTGTTGCGGATGGCGCGCAGCTTGTCCTCGCTGCGGCTCTCGTTGACGAAAAGCGGCACTTCGCCGGGGATGTTGACGGCGAAGCCTTCGAGCAGTTCGGCCTGTTCCGCGCCACGCTGGCGGGTGCTGCCGTCGGGTAACTTAAGCAGGTGCATGCCGCCATGCAGGTGCAGGACACGGATGCCTTCGACCTGGCTGCGGCGCACATCGAAGAAACCCTGCTCGTCGAACAGGCTGGCGAAACCTTGCGCATCCTGGGCCATGGACCAGGGCAGGATCAGGTCGTAGTTGCTGGTGTAGACGGTGCGGTACTGGCGCAGCGCCTGGTTGATGGCCGTGCGCGCCGCGTCGGGGAACAGCGGCCAGGGCAGGTGCACGGCGCGCACCGCGTGGATCAGCGCTTCCTTGATCGAGTAGTAGCGGTTCAGCGGCGCGGTGGAGTTGATCGCCAGCGCGGCGTTTGCCCGTACCGTGGTGTTCAGGGTGCTGAGCACCGGCTCGAACAGCTCGCTGCCCAGGGCCTTGAACAGCGCCTGGTCGCTCACGCCCAGCGCCTTGTGCCGTACCTGTTGGGCTTGTTCGAATAACGAGAAGTAGCCGAACGGTTTCCACAGCGCGCGGCTGGCGCCGTTGCCCAGCAGCAGGGCCGTGCTGGGGTGGCGCTGGTTGAGGTCGGCCCAGGAGGGCAGGTGGGCGTCGAGAGCGGGCATGGGCGGTCCGTTGGGTGTGGCGGAAAACGCCGGGGACTTTAGCATGTCATGCAGAGTGTGCGAGGCTTGCGCCTTCAAGGACTGCACCGTTGACCTTGCCGGCGTCTTCCAGAGGCCGGCCCCGATCTGCAAAGGACTCCCCATGTACAAGACTCTTCTCCTGGCCACCCTGCTGGCGAGCACTGCCGCCCATGCCACTGACGGCAAGGCCCTCGCCAGCGCCCAGGACATTCCTCATCCGACCGTGATCGCCCACCGCGGCGCCTCGTTCGACGCACCTGAGTCCACCACCCCTGCCTACCTGCTGGCCCGTGAACTGGGCGCCGACTACCTGGAAATGGACCTGCAGCGCACTCGCGATGGCGTGCTGGTGGTGGTTCACGACGATGTGTTGGCCCGCACCAGCGACGTCGCCGAACGTTACCCGGAGCGCAAGGCCAGCCCGGTCAGCGCCTTCACCCTGGCCGAACTCAAGGCGCTGGATGCTGGCAGCTGGTTCAACAAGGCCTATCCCGAGCGTGCCCGGGATGCGTTCAAGGGCCAGCGCATCCTGACCCTGGACGAGGTGATCGACATCGCTGAAGGCAACCCCGAGCGTCACCCCGGTCTGTACATCGAGACCAAGGAACCGGCCCAGTTCCCTGGCATCGAGCAGGACCTGAAGAAGCGCCTCGAGGCCCGCGGCTGGCTCGACAAGCCGGGCCGGGTGGTGTTGCAGACCTTCGACCGCAACAGCCTCAAACTGCTGCACGAAGCCATGCCGCAGGTGCCGAAGATCCTCTTGCTGTGGGTGGCCAAGGGCAGCATCGAGCCGGCCTCCGGGCAGGACTTCGCCGAGTCCGGCGAGCAGGACAAGTCGGCCTTCTACGCCCGCCAGCAACCGAAGGATCGCGCCGAGTTCGAGCGCTGGCTCGACTACGCCAAGGCCGGCGGCGCCATCGGCACCGGCCCTTCGGCGATCCGCACCCACCTGGGTGAGCAGAGCTATTCCGACCTGATTCAGCCCTGGATGAACCAGGCCAGTCATGACAAAGGCCTGCTGGTGCACGTCTACACCCTCGACGAGGCGGTGGACTTCGACAAGGCGATGAAAGCCGGCGTCGATGGCATCTTCACCAACCGCGCCGCTGAGCTGATGCGCTTCTATGGCCGGCCGTTGCCGCAGAACGAGGGCCAGTTGCTGCGCAAGCTGGGTTACTGATCGACAAGATGCTGGCGATGGCCGAATGACATGTGTGAGAATGATAGGAATTCCTATTAGCGGCCCTCGCCACATCCGCAATGACCTCCCTTTCCAGCGTTTGGCACGCCCGGCCGGCCCTCAAGGCGGCCGTCGACGATCTGCTCGCCCATTACAGCGATCTGCGCCGCTACCTCTGCGGGCGGCTGCGCAATCCTGACGATGCCGCCGACATCGCCCAGTCCAGCTTCGCCCAGGCCTATGCCCATGCGCTCAACACACCGGTGATCAATGCCCGGGCCTTGCTGTTCCAGGCGGCGCGCAACCTGTGCATCGACCAGTACCGCCGGCGCAGCACCGAACTGGCGGCGCTGGAAGATTGGCTGGCGCGGGCAGATTGGCTCAGCCCCAGCGTGGAAGAGATCATGATTGCGCGCGAACAGCTGCAGCACCTGATCGCCCGCATTGAACGCATGCCCAGGCTGCGTCGCGAGGTGTTCGTCCGCGTGCGCCTGCACGGCCACAGTCATCGTGAGGTGTGCGAGGCCCTGGCGCTGTCGGCCAAGTCGGTCGAGCTGCATATCGCCCGGGCGGTCTTCGACCTGTCCGAGCTGCGCCTGGCGAGCTGTCATGACTGAGCCGGCCGCGCCGCGCAAGGTGCAGCAGGCGCTGGTCTACCTGGCGGCGCTGCAAGGGGACGATCCGGAACGCGTGCGCAAGACTCACGGCCTGGCGCAGCGCTGGCGCGGGCGCAGCGCCGAGCATGAGCGCGCCTGGCTGGAGGCCGAGCAGCGCTGGCAGCTGGTTCACCGCCTCGCGCCGCAACTGCGTGGCGCGTTGCAGCCGCAGGCCTGCGACGTCGGTCGTCGGCGGGTGCTGCGCCAGGGCGGCGCGCTGGCCGTGCTGCTGGCCGCGGGTGGCTGGCTGGGCTGGATGTACAAGCGCACCGCGCCGTTCCACCACGACCTGCAGACGGCCCACGCGCAGGCGCCGCAGGCCCTGGCGCTGCCGGACGGCAGCCAGTTGCTGGTGGCGGCCGAAAGCAACCTGCGCGTGCGTTTCGATCATGGCCAGCGCCAGGTCCTGTTGCTGCACGGCAACGTGTTCTTCGATGTCACCCATGAGCTGTGGCGACCGTTCCTGATCAGCACGCGCCTGGGCGTGGTCCAGGTGCTGGGCACCGCCTTCACGGTCAGCGACCGCGGCGACCGGGTTCAGGTGGCGGTGGCCCGGGGGCGAGTCCAGGTGCGCGACCTGCAGGGGGGCGAGCAGGTGCTGCAGGCCGGCGAACGCATCTGCCTGGATGGCCAGGGGCGGTTGGGCAGCTTGCGTGCCGGTGGCCGGTTCGGCCCGGACCTGGCGCACTGGCAGCGGGGATGGTGGTCGTTCACCGACCAGCCGCTGGTCGAGGTGATCGGCGAGCTCAATGCCTATGTCGGGCGGACTGTTCGGGTCGATCCGGGGGTGGCCAACCTGCGCTTGACGGGCAGTTTCCCGAGCGACCGTCCTGAAGTGTTGCTCGAGGCGTTGCCGGGCATCCTGCCGGTCAGGCTGCTGGAGCAGGGGGCGGTGCGCCTGGTCGTGCCGCGCTGAAAACCTGCGAAATTGTTTTGAGGGGTAGATGGCTGCTGCCGCGTCATCAGCTGTGAACCCACCTCCTGCAAGGACCGATCATGTCGCTTTTCACCCCCCGCTTCCCCGGCACCCTGCGGCGCCTGGCCCTGGCCTGCGCCCTCGGCGGCAGCGGCCTGGCCCTGGCCGACAGCCAGCCGCTGAACCTCGACCTGCCGGGTCAGTCGCTGGAGGCCACGGTGCATGCCCTGGCCCATGAATCGGGGGTGGCGATCGCCGCCGACAGCCGTGTACTGGCCGGGCGCAGCGCGCCTGCCCTGCAGGGCCGCTACACGGTGCTGCAGGCCCTGCGCCAGCTGCTGGCCGGCAGCGACCTGGTGGCGGTGGAAGAAAACGGTGTGATCATCCTGCGCGGCCCGACCGACCAGGGTGCCCTGACCCTGGGGGCGACCACGGTCAATGCCTCGGGCTTCAACAGCGACCTGCCGGAAAGCTACAGCGGTGGCCAGGTGGCCCGTGGTGCGCGCATCGGCATGCTGGGCAACCGCGACCTGATGGACACCCCCTTCAGCGTCACCGCCTACACCGCCAAGACCATCGAGAACCAGCAGAGCGGCACGGTCGGCGCGGTGTTGCGCAACGACCCGTCGATCCGCTTCAGCACCGGTGAAGGGCATGCCTACGAGAACTTCATGATCCGTGGCTATGCCCTGGACTCAACCGAGCTGGCGCTGGGTGGTCTCTACGGCCTGGCGCCCGATGGTCACGTGCCGACCGAATTCCTCGAGCGCGTCGAGGTGCTCAAGGGACCGGGCGCGCTGCTCAATGGCATGGCGCCCAACGGTGGCGTCGGTGGGGTGGTCAACCTGGTGCCCAAGCGTGCCGGCGATGCGCCGTTGACCCGCCTGACCACCAGCTACGTGTCCGATGGTTATGTCGCCGAGCACATCGATGTCGGCCGGCGCTTCGCCGATGGCCGCTTCGGCATTCGTTTCAACGGGGTCTACGGCAGCGGCGACACGGGTGTAGACGAACAGTCCAAGGACCGCACCCTGGCGGCGTTGGCCCTGGACTATCGGGGCGACGATTTCAAACTCGAACTGGATGCCTACGAAACCCACGAGAAACTGGAGAATGGCAGCCCGATGATGGCCGGCTTCAGCGACCTCAAGCATGTGACCCGCGCACCCAAGCCGGACACCAACATCCTCGAAGGTATTCACGCCCGTCAGATCAGCAAGGCCGTGGTGGTGCGTGGCGAATACCAGCTCGATGACAGCTGGACCGCCTACGCCAGCGTCGGTGGCGCGCGCACCCGCTACGATGGTTTCCTCAACGGCACCCGCGCTGTAGTGAAGAAGGACGACGGCACCGCTTCGGCCAACACCTTCAATCAGGCCGGCTATACCCATAGCCTGTCCACCGAGGCGGGCCTGCGTGGCAACTTCATGACCGGAGCTGTTAGCCATCAACTGGTGCTCAGCACCACCTTGTTGCATCAGGATATCGGCCGTTCGCCGACCGTCACCGGAAAGCCGTACACCACCAACATCTATCATCCGGGCAAGCCAATCATTGCTGGTGATCACGGCAAGAGTACCAAGACGGGTGACAACACCCTCTCGAGTTTCGCCGTGGCCGATACCCTGGGCTTCCTGGATGAGCGGGTGCTGCTCACCTTGGGCGCGCGCGCTCAGCGTGTCAGGCAGAAGATGAGCAACCCCGCTTATGACGAGCGCAAGCTGACCCCGGCCGTGGGTATCGTGCTCAAGCCTTGGGAAGCGCCGGTATCGCTGTACGCCAACTACATCGAGGGTCTGACCCAGGGCGGCATGGTCACCGACCAGAAGGCCGCCAACTACGGCGAGCAGTTCGCGCCCTATGTTGCCAAGCAGATGGAAGCTGGGGTGAAGTGGGACCTGGGTGACTTCACCCACACGCTGGCCGTGTTCCAGATCGAAAAGCCCAGCACGATCTACGACAAGGCCAGCAACCGTTACAACAACAGCGGCGAGCAGCGTAACCGAGGGGTGGAGTGGACGATGTTCGGCGAAGTCGTGCCCAGCGTTCGCTTGCTTGGCGGGGTGACCTATACCCGTGCCGTGCTGACCAAGACCGACAATGGCGCCCTGGACGGCAACACCGCCCGTGGTGTGCCGGCCTGGTCGGCCAACCTCGGCGCCGAGTGGGACCTGCCTGGGGTCGAGGGCCTGACCTTGACCGCCCTGGGTATCCACAGCAGCTCCCAGTACCTCGATTCCGCCAACCAGCTGAAGATCCCGCAGTGGACCCGCTACGACCTCGGCGCGCGCTATGCGACCAAGGTGCTGAGCAAGGAGGTGACCCTGCGCGCCAGTCTGGAGAACGTCGAGAACCGCGCCTACTGGGCCGGAGTGTTCAACGATGGCTACGCCACCGTCAGCGAACCGCGCACGCTCAAACTCTCCGCCAGCGTCGACTTCTGAGGTGAGCATGCTGCGATTCAAGTGCTTGCCCGGTGCATGGCTGCTGGCCGTACTCTGTTCGCATGCGGCCCTGGCGACCGGGCACGCCGAGCTTGAGGTTGGAAAGCCGGTCGCTGGCCAGGTTGATGCTGCGCATCCGCCAGTCTGGCAGTTGTCCCTCAAGGCCGGGGATCTGGTGCGTGGCCGGGGCGAGGGTGATGTCAGCCTGCGCCTGCTGGACACCGAAGGGGCGCCGTTGCGCCTGCTGATCGACGGCCTGGACCAGCCCCGCGAGTTCCTCTTCGTCGCGCCGCGGGACGGTCGCTACGCGGTGCGCGCCGAACCCCTGGCGATACGCCCGGCGGCGCGCTTCAGCCTGAGCCTGGAGCAGGTCCTGCCTGTCGGCGAGCAACGCCGTACGCCCGCGCCCCTTGCCAGCCCGACCTTGCTCGCCCTGCAGCAGCACCTGGCAACTGGAGGCGCTACCGATGTGTTCTGGCAGGCCCGTGCCAGTGAGGGAACGCCCTTGGTCGAGGCCGTCCCCGGGCAACCCGGCATGCGCCTGGTCACCTTCCTCTGGCGTGGGGCGCGGGACAACGTGCGGATGTTCGGCGCCCCCACAGGCAATCACGAACCGCTGTCCCGGCTGGGCGCGAGCGATGTCTGGTTCCACAGCTTCGAGGTGCCCGCGGCCACCCGCCTGAGTTATCAGATGGCGCCGGATGTGCCGGTGTCCGACGACCGCCGGGTGATCCTCGCCAGCACCCGGCGCGACCCGCTCAACCCGAACAGTTTCGCCGACGCCAGCGGCGATGCCTGGTTGTCGCGCTCACGGCTGGAGCTTGCGGATGCGGCGCCCCAGCCGTGGGTGGCCGAGCGTGCCGGGGTGGCCCGTGGCAGCCTGGAGCGCAAGCGCCTGGCCAGCGAGGTGCTGGGCAACGAGCGCGATATCTACCTCTACCGCCCGGCGGGCTGGCGCCCGGGCAAGGCTGACCAGGCCTTGCTGGTGCTGTTCGATGCCCATGCCTACACCCGCCAGGTGCCGACCCCGACGATACTCGACAACCTGATTGCCGACGGCCTGATCCCGCCCACTGCGGCGCTGATCATCGCCAACCCCAGCAGCGAAAGCCGCGAGCGGGAGTTGCCGCCCAACCCGCTGTTCGCCCGGTTCATGGCCGAAGAGCTGATGCCCTGGGCCAGCCGCCAGGGATTGGCGGCGTCGGCTGCGCGCACCGTGGTCGCGGGGTCCAGTTACGGCGGCCTGGCGTCGGCCTACATGGGCCTCAGGCACCCGGAATTGTTCGGCAATGTGCTGAGCATGTCCGGTTCCTACTGGTGGCCGATGGCCGGCGACGAACCCGGCTGGTTGACCCGCGAGTACGTCAAGGCACCGCGCCAGCCGTTGCGGTTCTACCTGCAGGCGGGGCTGTTCGAGGGGCCGAGGATCCTCGATACCAACCGCCATCTGCGCGATGTGCTGCTGGCCAAGGGGTACCGGGTGGAACAGGTGGAGTTTCCTGCCGGCCATGACTACCTGCAGTGGCGGGGGAGCCTGCCCTGTGGGTTGATCAGCTTGCTTGGGCAGGGGACACAGGCTGTTGCGCGGGCTTGTGTGCCGTAAGCGTTCGGCGATAGATCCTCTGCGCCTATAAGATCGAGCGCCGCCCGCGCGGCGCTCGGTCTTATAGGCGCTGCAAGGCCATCGTCTGGCACCCGCCCGCCCAAATGGGATCGAAAGCCAGTCCCTCTACCTCAATCCGCCTCCCCCTCCCGCCGAGCCCTGTTACGCCACACCCGATACGCCCGAATCCCCGCCCGTACCGAGCCGAACAGCAGCTTCTCCTCCATCTCCCGCGCCATCCCGGAACGCACCAGCATGCGCAGGAAGGTGCCACGGGCGCGGGCGATGGCGAAGTGGATGCCCTGGGCGGCGAGGGTGTCACGCACTTCGCGCAAGGCCGCCACGCCACTGACGTCGATGCTGGTCACGGCCTCCGCGTCGAACAGCACCACCTGTGGTTTCTCCACGCCCTGCACGGCTTCGAGCAGGCGCATCTTGAAGTAGTCGGCATTGAAGAACAGGATCGCGTCGTCGAAGCGGTACACCACCAGGCCTGGCACGGTGCGGGCGTCCTTGTGCTGGCGCACGTCCACCTGGCCCTCGATGCCCGGCACCCAGCCCAGCACGGCGTCGGTGGGCTGGTAGATGCTGTAGAGCAGGCGCAGGATGGCCAGGGTCACGGCGAACACGATGCCCGGCAACACGCCCAGGCCGAGCACGCCGACCGTGGTCAGCAGGCACAGCCAGAACTCGAAACGGCTGAGCTTGCGGATGGTCTTGAGCGACTTCACGTCGATCAGCCCCCAGCCGGCCATCAGCAGCACCGCGCCCAGCGCGGCCTGGGGAATCCAGGCCATGGGCGCGGTGAAGAACAGCAGGATCAGGGCGATCACCAGGGCGGCGATGATGCCCACCAGCTGGCTCTTGCCGCCGACCATGTCGTTGACTGCGGTGCGCGAGTCGGCGCCGCTGATGGCAAAGCCCTGGGATATGCCGGCGGCCAGGTTGCTCACGCCCAGGGCGAGGAACTCGTGGTTGGCGTTGATCGCGTAGCCGTGGCGGGCGGCAAAGCTGCGGGCAGTGAGCATGGCGCTGCAGAAACTGATGGTGGCGATACCCAGGGCATCGCGCAGCAGGCTCTTGGTTTCCGCCAGGGTGCTCTGTGGCCAGGCCAGCTCCGGAATGCCGGCCGGCACCGGGCCGAGGATCGCCACGCCGTAACGGTCCAGGCCGCACAGTCCGGCCAGGGCGGTGAACACCACCACGGTCACCAGTGCCGCCGGCAGTCTCGGGTAGCGTCGCGGCAGCCAGATCAGTAGGCCCAACCCGGCCAGGCCGATGGCCAGGGTCAGCCAGTGGATCTCGCCCAGGCGCTGGAGAAAGTTGATCAGGCTGAGGATGAAGCCGTCGCCTTCGATCTTGAAGCCCACCACCTTCGACAACTGCCCGGCGAGCAGGCTCAGGCCGATGCCGTTGAGGTAGCCGATGAGGATCGGCCGCGAGAAAAAGCTGGCGATGAAGCCGGCTCGCGCCACCCCGGCGGCGATCAGCATCACGCCCACCAGCACGGTGACGATCACCGACAGCTCGGCGATGCGGTGCGGGTCGCCCATGGCCAGTGGCGCCACGGCTCCGCCGATCATGGCGCAGGTGGCGGCGTCCGGGCCGACCATCAACTGGCGTGAGCTGCCGACCAGGGCATAGACCATCATCGGCAGCACGCAGGCGTACAAGCCGTACTGCGGCGGTAGGCCGACGATCTGCGCATAGGCGATGGCGATGGGGATCTGGATCGCGGCCACCGACAGGCCGGCCTGCAGGTCAGCGTGGAACCACTCGCGACGGTAGTGCAACAGGTTGGCCAGGCCTGGTAGCCAGCGGGAGAGAAACATGCGCAGTCCTTTGAAATTGTTTCAGCAAGCTTAGCGGTTATGTGCCGCGAATCACTGGGCATTCAAGCCAATCGGCGCGGCGGAGGCCATGGGCCAGATCAAGAAAGGAACGCTGGGAACGAAAAAAGGAGCCGAGGCTCCTTTTGACAGCGACGACGTTGCTGGAACGTCGTGCGGGGAATGCGAGTTGGAGCGGGTAGAGGGAATCGAACCCTCCTCAATAGCTTGGGAAGCTATAGTTTTACCAATAAACTATACCCGCTTCGAAGCACGACTTTTTACCAGAACCCTCCCCGAATGAGAAGCCCATGGCTGTAAAAAAGCCTGTCGGCGACCCGTAGCCTGCGGGTATCGAGGGCTACAGGGCGCCGATGCGCTCAGATGGCCAGTGCATGCTGCCCCGCTTCCTGTGTGTAGCGCTGGCGGGCTTCGCGCAGCGCCGGCTTGAGGAAACCGAGCATTGCGCTGCGGGTGTCCTCGCAGGCGGCCTTGTGCTCCATGTCGAGGAAGTGGCCGGCGTCACGGATCACGCTGAACTGGCTGCGCCCGACATGGCGGCTGAACTGGCGGGCATCCTCGACAGTGGTGTACTCGTCACGGTCGCCGTTGATGAACAGCACCGGGATGTCGATGTTGCGCGCGGCCTTCAGCGCCCGCTCCAGGTCATGCTCGAGCACTTGGTTGATGTGGAAATGCATCTGCGCGTACTCGTGGCTGTCCAGGCTGCTGACGTGCCGGTAGTTGAAGCGCTTGAACAGCGACGGCAGGTGCTTGCCGATGGTGTCGTTGACCAGGTTGCCCACCTGGTAGCGGTCGCAGGCGGCCAGGTACTGGCAACCGCGCTCCAGGTAGTCGCGCATCGGTTCGTTGATCACCGGCGAGAACGAGCTGACGATGGCCTTCTTCACCAGCCGCGGCTGGTGCGCCAGCGCCAGCAGGGTGCAGGCGCCGCCCCAGGAGAACGACATCACGTGGTCGGCACGGAAGTGTTCGATCAGCTCGAGCAGGATGTGCGCCTCGGCTTCCTTGGTCAGCAGCCGTTCATGGCGGTTGTGGGGTTTGGACTTGCCGGCGTACGGCTGGTCGTACAGCACCACGTTGAACTGTGGGTGCAGGTTGCGCACTGTCTGTGCAAAGGACGCCGTGGTGGCCAATGAGCCATTGATCAGGATGATCGTCTTCTCGGCGCCTTCCGCGCGATGGAACTCCGTGTAAACCCGGTACTGCCCTTGGATATCAAGTACAGCGATTTCTGGCCTCATGTCATCGACTCCTGGCGCAAAAAGGGTATTCGCGTCACCTGGTGGCGTGTGCGATCGGCAGGCGGGCTAGGCGCCGAATCGACCGGACAGGCCATTAGGGTGCACGTGCTTTATGACAGGTAGGCATTCGCCTGGAACTGAAACCGGTGGGCCCTTGTGTCGATCCTTGACGCTTGTAGACGACGGTATTGTTGTGCGGGCGATTACCGTGCCCCAGGGCATCGAGACCCCGGGTGGCCGGTAAAGGGCGTCTTGGACTGCTGTCGTGACTGATGAGTCACATGCAGACCGACGAGTTAGCAGTCAAGCAGGGAGGGCAGGATCGCGCAAGTGCCGTTCAGGCAATCTTTCGTGGGAAACCGCCGAATGGCGGGTCCGCTCAGACCGAGGCGATTTCCTCGGCGGTCAGCGCCCTGAACTCTCCTGGATGCAATATCGGGTCCAGTGTGATCGACCCCATGCTTTCCCGGTGCAGTCCCACCACCTTGTTCTGGAAGTGCCCGAACATCCGCTTCACCTGGTGATAGCGGCCCTCGACGATGACCAGGCGCGCGCTGCGCGGGCCGAGGATGTCCAGCTGCGCGGGCAGGGTGGTGAGGTCTTCGAAGGCGAAGTAGAACCCTTCGCGGAACCGATCGATGTAATGTGCACCGATTTCGTCCTCGGTGTGCACCAGATAGGTCTTGGGCTGCTTGGTCCGTGGCTGGGTCAGGCGCCGCGACCACTGGCCATCGTTGGTCAGGATCATCAGCCCGGTGGTGTTGTAGTCCAGGCGCCCGGCGATGTGCAGGTCATCGCGCAGCGCTGCCGGCAGCAGGTCGAGCACGGTGCGGTGCTGCGGGTCCTGGGTGGCGCTGACGCACCCGGCGGGCTTGTACAGCATCAGGTAGCGCGCCGGACGCCCGGCCTGATGCACTTGCTCATCGACCTCGACCCGGCTGAATTCACGCACCTCCAGCAGCGGGTCTCCGGTCGGCAGGCCATCCACGCGCACGCGCCGCTGCGCCAGCAGCAGGCGCACTTGCTGG
Organism: Pseudomonas carassii; assembly: GCF_036324045.1. Classification (NCBI taxonomy): domain Bacteria; kingdom Pseudomonadati; phylum Pseudomonadota; class Gammaproteobacteria; order Pseudomonadales; family Pseudomonadaceae; genus Pseudomonas; species Pseudomonas carassii. The sequence goes on from NZ_JAZDCT010000004.1 coordinate 118,511, forward strand.
CGGTTGTAGCAGGGCAGGTTGCCGAGGAATCGGTCGAGGCGCATGGGACGGGTCGCTTGCGGGAAATCGGCGCGCAGTCTAGCGGATCGTGCGTGCTGGTGCTGCATTGAGCTGCTCATCCACCTGCGCGCAGCGCGGGCACAGGCAGGCCTTGTCGCGCAGTTCGGCAGGCAGGGCCTCGATCAGCGCCGGGTCGATGGCCACGTCGAAGCACCAACAGCCTTGCGTGGCGCTGCGCGGGTCGGCCAGGCCGCACTGGTTGAGGGCGCCGCAGGCGGGGCAGCGTTGAGGATCAGGCATGGTCGGGTCCGGGCATTTCGCTGCAGACGCGGTTGCGTCCGCCTTGTTTGGCACGATAGAGCGCGTGGTCGGCGCGGGTCAGCAGGCTGTGCAGGCTGTCGTCGCGCTGCAGGGCGGACAGGCCGATGCTCACGGTCAGGCGCAGTGGCTGGTCGGCGTGGCTGAAGGTCAGTTGCTCGGTGCGCCGGCGGATCTTTTCCGCCACCTCGATGGCCTGGCGGCCTTCGGCTTCGCGCAGCAGCACGACGAACTCCTCGCCGCCCCAGCGGCACAGTATATCGGACTGGCGCAGGCTGCCCTGCAACACATTGGCGAACTGGCGCAGCACTTCGTCGCCGGCCAGGTGGCCATGGGTGTCGTTGAGGGTCTTGAAGTGGTCGAGGTCGATCAGCAGGGCGACCAGCGGCGCGCTGTCACGCTGGGCTTCGATGAGCGCCTGGCCGGCCAGCAGGTCGAAACTGCGGCGATTGGGCAGGCCTGTGAGGCTGTCGAGGGTGGCCAGTGCCTCGGCGTTGTCCTGGTGCCGCTTGATCATGGCGTTGAGCAGCGACAAGACCACCAGGGTGATCATGGCGCAGATCGCCAGGTTCAGGTACAGCGACTGGCGGATGCGGTCCAGGGCGCCGGTCTCGCGCTTGTCCACCAGCAGGTACCAGTCCAGCTCCGGCAGCAGGCGCACATTGAGGAAATGGCTGTGGCCGTCGTTGTCGGTGTACTCGTGGCTGCCGCTGGCCGGTGTCGGCATGCGTGCCAGCAGGTCCTGCCACTGGCTGCTGTCGGCCAGTTGCTGTCCGGCGCGCAGGCCATGAGGGCCGCCGTCGGAGCCGGTCAGCAGGACCTTGCCCTGGGCGTCGGTGAACAGCACCGAGCGCTGGTAGCGCCGTTGGTAGTCGTCGATCAGGCGGACCACCGACTCCACGCTCAAGCCCACGCCGGCGGCGCCGATGAAACGCTGCTGGTAGTCGAGCACCCGGTGGTTGATGAACACGGTGAGCTTGTCCTGGTTGGCCATGTCCAGGTCGACGTTGATCTCGTAGGGCTTGCTCGACTGGCGCAGGCGAAAGTACCAGGCGTCGCGCCAGGCGTCGGCCCGCACCTGCTTGAGCACGCCCTTGGCCTGGTAGTAGGTGAGGCTGCGGTCGGAGACGAAGAAGCTGGTGCAGGTGGCCTGGCTGCCCATCACCGCGCCCAGGTAGCGGGTGATGCGCCCGGTGTCCTGCTCGCCGGCCAGCACCCAGTCGCGCAGGAAGGTGTCCTGGGCCATCATCGAGGCGATCAGCACCGGGCGGATCAGGTCCTTCTGGATCTCCGAGTAGACGTTGTCGGAGGTCAGCGGCAGCTCGGTATTGATGATGCCGTCGCGGATCGCACCGCGCGAGGCGTAGTAGCCGAGCAGTGAGGTGGCGAGGAAGCCGCCGGCCAGCAACAGCAGCAGGGCGAAGATCAGCGAGCGTTGCGAGAACAGGGCGGAAGGCGAGGGCATGATCGTCCCGTGAGGTGTGCCGGTGGCCACATTCTAGTGAGATGACTGAAAAATGACTGCATGTTTTTCAGGGGTATAGGACCTGTTTCAATTTGTTGCGAAAATGGCACTGAACCTTGTTGCGACGGTCTTATCCTGTGTCGACCTACTGCTTGTCGTCGACGCCCGCCAGCGTCGCTGTGCCGGGCACCCCTGCGGTCCAGGAGGCCGCCATGTACCCACGAATCCTGCTCGTCGTCCTGCTCGGACTGCTGACCTCCGCCTGCGCCCCTTACTACGAGAGCGGCGGCTATTACCGCAGCGACTACTACACCAGCGATCGCTACGTTTACCCAGGCTACTACCGCCAGGACCGCTATTACGTGGTACCGCAGACCCGTTACTACTACCAGCCTGCGCCGCGTTACTACAGGCCGGCGCCGGTGCCGCAGTACCGACCTTATCCAGCGCCCGGCATGCAACCGCGCTGGCACGGGAATCCGCGTTACGACTATGGCAACCGCCAGCGCTACGACTACGGTCGGGATCGCGACCGCCACGACTACCGCAATGACGATCGCCGGGGTGATCGCTGGCATTCCAACGGGCAGGGCAACCGTGACCGTCGACCCGATGGGGGCCGGGGTGGTGAGCGGGGCTGGTCGCGTTGACAGGGCACTGACTTCATCCCAGTTCCGCCAACGGATGCCGTCCCTCCCAGACCTTGCTGAAGTGCGCCTCCACTACCGCCGCTGGCACCTGCGCCACATCCGGCCAGTGCCAGCGCGGTGTACTGTCCTTGTCTAGCAGACGGGCGCGCCCCCCTTCGCTGAACTCCGGGTGACGGCAGCAGTTCAGGCTCAGGGTGTACTCCATCTGGAATACCTGCGCCAGCGACAGGTGCCGCGCCCGACGGATCTGCTCCCACACCAGGTGCGCCGTCAGCGGGCAACCCTCGTGCAGGCGCTGGCCGGCCGCCGCCAGCAAGGGATCGGCGTGCGTGGCCAGGCCGGCCAGGGCCCGCCAGGCCGCCACCGGATCGGCCACGTCGAGCACTTCGTCGATCACGGCGCGGCGCGTCAGCCACTGGCCTTGCGGCAGTTCGGCGCAGGCGCGGTGCTGCTCGGCCTTGAGCAGGCTGTTGAGCTGCAGGGCGGTCTGCTCTTGCCAGTTCAATTGCAGCAGTTCTTCGATCAGCGCCTCCTGCTGGTGCTCGCCCAGGAAGCGATCGGCCAGGTCCAGGTCCAGCGCGTCGCGGGCATTGAGCGGGGCCCCGGTCAGCCCGAGGAACAGGCCGAGCTTGCCCGGCAGGCGGGCGAGGAACCAGCTGGCGCCGACATCCGGGTACAGGCCGATGCTGATTTCCGGCATGGCCAGGCGGCTGCTGGGGGTGACGATACGCACCGCGGCGCCCTGCAGCAGGCCCATGCCGCCGCCCAGCACATGGCCGTGGCCCCAGCACAACAAGGGCTTGGGATAGGTGTGCAGGCGATGGTCGAGGCGGTATTCGCTGGCGAAGAACGTTGCGGCCAGCGGTGGCACGCTGCCGGGGTGTTCGCGACAGGCCTCGACCAGGGCGCGGACATCACCGCCGGCACAGAAGGCCTTCGGCCCGTTGCCGCGCAGCAGCACGCAGACGATCCCGGGGTCGCTGGCCCAGGCGTGCAGCCGTTCGTCGAGCACTTCGATCATGGGCAGCGTCAGGGCGTTGAGCGCCTTGGGCGCGTCCAGGGTGGCGATGCCGATACGGGCGCCGTCGGCGCCGGTCAGTACCTCGCATTGAATGGACATGGACTACCTCGCGCAGGTCATCCCCTCAGTATGGCCTGCCGCGGCGAAGCTGCCGGTCGTCGGTCGGATCGATTGACAAGCCGGCCCGGCTTTCCTAGTGTCGCGGCACTTTGCTTTTGGAAGCCCCCATGACCGACGACGATCGCATCAAACTCGAACCCAGCTGGAAAGCCGCGCTGCGCGCCGAGTTCGACCAGCCCTACATGCAGCAGCTGCGCGAGTTCCTGCGTGCGGAGTACGCCGCCGGCAAGGAGATCTACCCACCCGGGCCGCTGATCTTCAACGCCCTGAATTCCACGCCGCTGGAGCAGGTCAAGGTGGTTATCCTTGGCCAGGACCCGTACCACGGCCCCGGCCAGGCCCATGGCCTGTGCTTCTCGGTGCAGCCGGGCATCCCCACGCCGCCGTCGCTGGTCAACATCTACAAGGAGCTGCATCGCGACCTCAACCTGCCGATCCCCGCGCATGGCTACCTGCAGAGCTGGGCCGAGCAGGGCGTGCTGCTGCTCAACACCACCATGACCGTGGAGCGCGCCAATGCCGCGTCCCACGCGAAGAAAGGCTGGGAGTTCTTCACCGACCGGATCATCCAGGTGGTCAGCGAACAGTGCCCGAACGTGGTGTTCCTGCTCTGGGGTGCCCATGCACAGAGCAAGCAGAAGCTGATCGATGCCAGCAAGCACCTGGTGCTCAAGTCGGTGCATCCGTCACCGCTGTCGGCTTACCGTGGGTTCTTTGGTTGCGGGCATTTCAGCCGCACCAACAGCTTCCTGGAGCAACGCGGCATGGCGCCGATCGATTGGGCGTTGCCGCCGCTGTGATTGGCTGAGGGCCTCTTCGCGGGTTTACCCGCGAAGAGGCCAGCACATCATGACTGGCTGGCATTCCAGCGCCGGAACAACGGTTCGGCCAGGAACAGCACGAACAACAAGCGCATCACCTGCAACGCCGTCACCAGCGGCACGGACAGTTGCAGGGTCTCCGCCGTCAGGCTCATCTCGGCGATGCCCCCGGGCATCATCCCCAGCGTCAGCGAGCGCAGGTCCAGGTGCGTCAGCAGGCTCAACGCCCAGGCCGCGCCTGCCGCGATCAGCATGCACAGCGCCGTGGCGAGCAAGGTTCGGCCAAGGAACGACGGCGCCCGGCGGAAGAATGCACGATTGAAATGACAGGCCAGGCCGCTACCGATCAGCCACTGGCCAATCTGGCTGGCGCCGTTGGGCAGACCGATCTGCAGGTTGCCCGCCAGGCTCACGCTGGCTGCCACCAGCAACGGCCCGAACAACCAGGGATTGGGCTGGCGCAGGCGCTGCCAGAGCAGCGCCACCAGCACCCCCAGCGGCGCGATCAACGCCAGCCAGCCCCAGCTCACGCTGCCGGCATGGTTCAACGGCACGCCATCGCCGAGCAGGAACTTGAACAGTGCCGGCACGCACAGCACAACCGCCAGCACCCGCAGGCTCTGCGCCGCGGCCACCTGGCTTAGTACCGCGCCGTTGCGCGCGCCAAGATTGACCATCTCGCCCGAGCCGCCCGGCATGCTGGCGAAGAACGCCGTGGCGCGGTCTTCACCGGTGCGCCGCAGCAGCCACACGCTGATCACACTGGAGAGGGTGGTGAACAACGCGCCGAAGAAGATCAGCGCGAAGTGGCTGGCCACCTGCTCGATCACCGCCGGGGTGAAGTGCAGGCCGATGCCGATGCCGATGATCCATTGCCCGCATTTGCGGCCGTTGGGGATTTCGCTGAGCTGCCAGGGGGTCAGGCAGCGCACCAGGATGATCGCCAGCAACGAGCCGACCATCCACGGCAAGGGCCAGCCGACCTTGCTGGCGGCGAAACCGCCCGCAAGACCGACCAGCCCGGTGGCCCAGAACAGAGGCAACGACCGATCAGGCATCGGCCATGGCCCGGCGCTGCAGGGCACGTTTGCGCCAGATGCGCAGCAGCGGCAGGCTCAGCATGCACACCACCAGCACCCACACGCCCATGCTGATCGGGCTCGACCAGAGGATGCCCAGTTCACCGTTGGAGATCGACAGCGCGCGGCGCAGGTTCTGTTCCATCAGCCCGCCGAGGATGAAACCCAGCAGGATCGGCGACAGCGGGAAGTCCAGCTTGCGCAGGATGTAGCCCATGATGCCGATGCCGACCATCAGGAACAGGTCGAAGGTGGTGGCATGCACCGCGTACACGCCGATCGCGGTGATGATCGCGATCACCGGCACCAGCGCCCAGTTCGGCACGGCGAGGATGCGGGTGAAGACACGGATCATCGGCACGTTGAGGATGATCAGCATCAGGTTGGCGATGAACAGCGAGGCGATCAGGCCCCAGACGATGTCCGGCTGTTGTTCGAACAGCAGCGGACCGGGGGTGATGTTGTACAGGGTCAGCGCGCCGATCATCACCGCGGTGGTGCCTGAGCCTGGCACGCCGAGGGTCAGCATCGGCACCAGGGCGCCGCAGCAGGAGGCGCCGATGGCGGTTTCCGGCGCGGCCAGGCCACGAGTGTCGCCCTTGCCGAACTTGCCTTTGTCGCCAGCGATGCGTTTTTCGGTCATGTAGGCCACGGCACTGGCCAGGGTCGCGCCGGCGCCCGGCAACACGCCCATGAAGAAGCCCAGCAGGCCGCAACGGATGTTGACGAAGAACACCGAGGCTGCTTCCTTGAAGTTGAACAGCATGCGCCCGGTGGCCTTGACCGCCACGTGACCGTGGTGGGTCTTTTCCAGCAGCAGGAGGATTTCGCTGATGGAGAACAGGCCCAGCACCAGCACCACGAACTGGATGCCGTCAGCCAGGTGCACGCTGTCGCCGGTGAAACGGTACACGCCGCTGTTGGCGTCGATGCCCACCGCCGAGAGGAACAGGCCGATCAGCGCGGCAATGAAGGTCTTCAGTGGTTTGTCGCCGGCCATGCCGCCGAGGGCGACGATGGCGAACACCATCAGCACGAAGTACTCCGCCGGCCCGAAGGCGATCGCCCATTTCGCCAGCAGCGGGGCGAACAGCACCATGCCGCAGGTGGCGATGAAGGCGCCGATGAACGAACTCCATGCCGACAGCGACAGCGCCACGCCGGCCAGGCCCTGGCGAGCCATGGGGTAGCCGTCGAGGGTGGTCATCACGGTGGAGGCTTCGCCGGGGATGTTCAGCAGGATCGAACTGATCCGCCCGCCGTATTCGCAGCCCAGGTACACCGCGGCCAGCAGGATCAGCGCCGACTCCGGCGGCAGGCCGAGGGCGAAGGCGATGGGGATCAGCAGGGCCACGCCGTTGATCGGGCCCAGGCCCGGCAGCAGACCGACCACGGTGCCGATCAAGGTGCCGGTCAGGGCGGTGACCAGGTTGTATGGGCTCAGGGCGACGCCGAAGCCCTGGCCCAGGTAGCTCAAGGTATCCATGTGTCAGTTCTCCAGTACGTCGAGCAGGCCGAGGGGCAGAGGCACGTCCATCACGCGGTCGAACAGCCAGTAGAGGAACAGGCTCATGCCCACCACCACCAGGGCGCTGTGCAGCCAGCGGCCACCGTACAGGCGGGCCATGGGCACACCGACCAGAATGGCGCTGAGGATGAAGCCCAGGGCTTCGAAGGTGCTGGCGAAGACGAGCAGCAGGCCGACGCAGGCGACGATCTTGATCAGGCTTTCGCGGTCCAGTTCCGGTTCGTCGTCCTTGCGCACGATGGGCGTGGGGCGGATCGCCAGGTACAAGAGGCCCAGGCTCATCAGGCCGAGCATCAGCAGCGGGTAGGCGCGCGGGCCCACCGGTTCATAGGAGAAGGCGGCCTGGTAGGGCCAGGCCATCACGGCCAGCACGGCGCACAGCGCCAGCAGGGCCAGGGCGAAGAGGCGTTGCAGGATCATGGGAGAATCCTCATGGTTCATCGGCATGACGCGTCCTCTGTAGGAGCGGCCTCGTGTCGCGAAAGGGCTGCGAAGCAGCCCCAGGTTCTGAGCGTCAGCGCATGAATCGCTGGGGCTGCTGCGCAGCCCTTTCGCGACACGAGGCCGCTCCTACAGGGATCGTGGGAGGCTTACTGAATTAGCCCGAACTCACGGGCCAGCGCCTTGTAGTCCGCCACCTGCTTCTTCACATAGCCGTCCAGCTCCTCGCCGGTCATGGCGAACGGGAACAGCTCGCGCTGGTCACGCAGCTTGGCGAAGTCTTCCGAGGCCAGCAGCTTGTCGAACGAAGCCTTCCACCAGGCATAGTCCTCGTCGCTGACCTTCGGCCCCAGGTAGAAGCCGCGTACCACCGGCCAGACGATGTCGTAGCCCTGTTCCTTGGCGGTGGGGATGTCCTTCATCTCCGGCTCGTCCAGGCGCTTGTCGGAGAACACCGCGAGGATGCGCATGTTGCCGCTCTGGATGTGCGGCATGGAGTCGGAAATGTCGGTGGAACCGACCTGGATGTGCCCGCCCAGCAGCGCGGTGGCGATCTCGCCGCCGCCCTCGAGTGCCACGTAGCGCAGGTCGCGCGGGTTGATCCCGGCGGCCTTGGCGATCAGCGCGGTCTGCATCCAGTCCTGGCTGCCGACGGTGCCGCCGGAGCCGATCACCACCTTGCTCGGGTCTTTCTTCAGCGCCGCGACCAGGTCGTCGAGGGTCTTGTAGGGCGAGTCGCTCTTCACCGCGATGGCGCCATAGCTGGTGCCGACCGCCGCCAGCCACTTCACCGCGTTCTCGTCGAAACGGCCGAACTTGCCCTGGGCCAGGTTCAGCAGCGAGCCGCTGGACCAGGCCACCAGCGTGCCGGCGTCGGCCGGGCGCTGGGCGACCACGGCGTTGTAGGCCACCGCGCCGACGCCGCCGGGCATGTAGGTCACGCGCATGGGCTTGCTGAGGATCTTCTCGTTGACCAGGGCGCTCTGCACTAACTTGCAGGTCAGGTCGAAACCGCCGCCGGGCGAGGCCGGGGCGATGCATTCGGGGCGTTTCGGTTCGGCGGCCAGGGCGTTGCCGGCCAGCAGCAGGCAACCGGTGGCCAGGACGAGGCGGCGCAGTGAAAAGGTCATCGTCTATCTCCGTGAGCGTTGTTGTTATGGGTTACCACAGAGCCACGCTGTAGCTCACCAGCAGCCGCACCTCGTCCGCGTCGCGGGTGAAGTTGGAGCGGAAGGTGGCGTTGCGCAGGCGCACGGCGACGTTCTTCAACGGGCCGCTTTGTACCACGTACTTCAGTTCGGTGTTGCGTTCCCACTCCTTGCCCTCGCCACCGGCGGCGCGGCTGACGTTGTCGCCGCTGATGTAGCGGGTCATGAAGGTCAGGCCGGGGATACCGAGGGCGGCGAAGTTGTAGTCGTAGCGTGCCTGCCAGGAGCGCTCGTCGGCGCCTGCGAAGTCGTTGATCTGGACGAAGTTGACCAGGTACGGGTCGGCGCCATCGACGTAGGGGAAGGCGCTGTCGCCGGACAACTGCTGCCAGGCGCCGCTGACCTTGTGCCCGCCCAGGGTGTAGCTGAGCATGCCGTTGACGGTGGTGTTGTCGATCTTGCCGGCCTTGGCCGCGCCGGTGTCGTCGCTGACCGCCAGGCGCAGGTCGGCGCCGAAGGTGCCCGGGCCCCAGGGCTGGGTGGCGAGCAGGCCGATGAAGTGCTGGCGGTAGATGTCGTCGAGCTGGGCGAAGTGGTAGCTGCCGGTGATGCGATCGGTGAACTGGTAGTCCAGGCCGCCCATGTCGAAGTTGTCGGCGCTGAAGGTGCCGCCGAAGCGGCCGTTCTTGTTGTTCAGGGCCAGGTCTTCCCAGTTGCTGTCATCGCGGTCCTTGGCCTTTTCCAGGCGTCCGCCGGTGAAGGTCAGGCCCTTGATTTCCTTCGAGGTGACCAGGCCGCCTTCGAAGGTCTGCGGCAGGATGCGCCCGTCGTTGGGCTGCAGGGTCGGCAGCTCGGGGATCAGCGTGCCGATCTTCAGCTCGGTCTGCGAGACCTTGACCTTGCCGGTGAGGCCCAGCTTGGAGTACTCGTCGGCTGCCTTGCCGTCGTCGTGGGTGGGCAGCAGGCCGGTGCCCGTGCGGTCCTTGCTGGAGTCGAGCTTGACCCCGACCATGCCCAGCGCGTCCAGGCCGAAGCCCACGGTGCCCTCGGTGTAGCCGGACTCGAAATTGAGCATGAACCCCTGGGCCCATTCGTCGCGCTTGGATTGCTGCGCGCTGGTGCCGTCGCGGAAGTCGCGGTTGAAGTACATGTTGCGGGTTTCGAAGGTGGCCGTGCTGTCTTCGAAGAAGGCGGCCTGGCTGATGGGCGCGACACCGGCAAGGGCGACGGCGCTGGCGAGGGCGGAAGGTCGGGCGGCGAACGAACGGGTAGGCGCGAACGCCTGCGGCTGCATGGACAGCATCGTCGGTGACTCCAATTATTGTTCTTATGTGTTGCACCTTGCTGGTGCTTTTTGCGGCGCGCGGGGCGACCGTGGTGCGATGCTAGGCAACCAACCTTTCGCTAACCTTTCAGCGTGAAAGGTTTCCGGCGAGGGCTTCACAGCACCCGCCACGGGGTTACACTCCGCGCAAAAAGCCCAGCCGAACAGGGAGAATCCGATGCGTGTGCTGCTGGTCGAAGACCATCTGCAACTGGCCGAAAGCGTGGCCCAGGCCCTCAAGAGCCAGGGCCTGACCGTGGACGTGCTGCATGACGGCGTGGCCGCCGACCTGGCCCTGGCCAGCGAGGACTACGCCGTGGCGGTGCTGGATGTCGGCCTGCCGCGCCTGGACGGCTTCGAGGTGCTGGCGCGCCTGCGCGGGCGCGGCAAGACCCTGCCGGTGCTGATGCTCACCGCCCGCAGCGATGTGAAGGACCGCGTGCACGGCCTGAACCTGGGCGCCGACGACTACCTGGCCAAGCCCTTCGAGCTGACCGAGCTGGAGGCGCGGGTCAAGGCCCTGCTGCGCCGCAGCGTGCTCGGCGGCGAGCGGCAGCAGCGCTGCGGACCGTTGGTCTACGACCTGGATACACGGCGCTTCAGCCTGGGCAGCGAGCCGCTGACCCTGACCCAGCGCGAGCAGAGCGTGCTCGAGGCGCTGATCGCCCGCCCTGGCCGGGTGATGAGCAAGGAGCAGTTGGCGGCCCAGGTGTTCGGCCTCGACGAGGAGGCCAGCCCTGACGCCATCGAGATCTACATCCACCGCCTGCGCAAGAAGCTCGACGGCCACCCGGTGGCCATCGTCACCTTCCGTGGCCTGGGCTACCTGCTCGAGCACCGCGATGCGTGACAACGGCAGCCTGCGCGGGCGCTTGCTGGGCAACCTGGCGCTGCTGCTGGTGGTGCTGATGCTGGCCAGCGGCCTGAGCGCCTACTGGAACGGTCGCGAAGCCGCCGACACCGCCTATGACCGGACCCTGCTGGCGTCGGCGCGAACCATCGCCGCCGGCCTGTCGCAGCGCGACGGCACCCTCAGCGCCGACGTGCCCTACGTGGCCCTGGACACCTTCGCCTACGACAGCGCCGGGCGCATCTACTACCAGGTGCTGGACATCCACCAGAAGCTGATTTCCGGCTACGAGAACCTGCCGCCCCCGCCACCGGGCACGCCGCGCACCGACGATTATCCGGCGCTAGCGCGCTTCTACAACGCCACCTACCTGGGCCAGGACGTGCGTGTGGTCAGCCTGCTCAAGGCGGTGAGCGAACCGAACATGAACGGCATGGCCGAGATCCGCGTGGCCGAGACCGAGGAGGCACGGGTGCGCATGGCCCGCGGGTTGATGGCCGACACCCTGCTGCGCCTGGGTATGCTGGCCTTCGGCGCGCTGGTGATGGTGTGGTTCGCGGTGAGTGCCGCGCTGCGCCCGCTGGAGCGCTTGCGCACGGCGGTGGAGGAGCGCCAGCCGGATGACCTGCGCGCCCTGCCGGTGGTCCAGGTGCAGCGCGAGCTGGGGCCGCTGGTGCGCGGCCTCAATCACTTCACCGAGCGCTTGCGGGGGCAGTTTGAGCGCCAGGCGCAGTTCATCGCCGACGCCGCCCACGAGCTGCGCACGCCGCTGGCGGCGCTCAAGGCACGTGTCGAACTGGGGCTGCGCTCACGGGAGCCGGATGAATGGCGCAAGACCTTGGAGGCAGCGGCCCAGGGCACCGACCGGCTGACCCACCTGGCCAATCAGCTGCTGTCGTTGGCGCGGGTGGAGAACGGCGCCCGGGCCATCGCCGAGGGTGGTGCCCAGCGCCTGGACCTGAGCCAGCTGGCCCGTGAACTGGGTATGGCCATGGCGCCCCTGGCCCATGCCCGTGGCGTCGCCCTGGCGCTGGAGGCCGAGGCGCCGGTGTGGCTCAAGGGCGAGCCGACCCTGCTCAACGAGCTGCTCAGCAACCTGGTGGACAACGCCCTGGCGCACACCCCGCCCGGCGGCGATGTGGTCCTGCGGGTACTGGCGCCGGCCGTGCTCGAAGTCGAGGACGACGGGCCGGGGATTCCCGAGGACGAGCGTGAGCGGGTGTTCGAGCGTTTCTACCGACGCAGCGCCCAGGGCAGTGGGCTGGGGCTGGCCATCGTCGGCGAGATCTGCCGGGCGCACCTGGCGCAGATCAGCCTGCACGATGGCGAGCGGGGCGGGCTGAAGGTGCGGGTGAGTTTTATCGCGGATTGAAGGTCATCGTGGGGCAAGTCGATTCAGCGCAGCATGCTCCGCGCATCCAGCAACTCGGCGATATCCAGCTCGGTGCCGTAGGGCAGCCCCAGGTGGCGGTAGGCGGGTAGGGCGGCCAGCGGCCGGCTGCGCTCGCGCTGGCTGATGCAACGGGCGATCTGCACGATGTCGATGTAGTCGATCTGGTCGGTGCGCCGGTCCAGGTCCTGCACCTGGCTGGGCACGTTGACCAACTGCTCGGGGAATTCCCAGGCGCTGAGGATCTTGTCGCCCAGCACCGGCTGGATCTGCTCGATCACGAAATGCAGGCAGATCGGATCGGACAGCAGCTCGTTGTGCTCCTCGGCATAGATCAGCACCGGCAAGGCGCCGATCTGGTGCACCAGGCCGCCGAGGGTGGCCTGGTCGGGCTTGAGCTGGGTGTAGCGCCGGCACAGTTCATAGCTGATGCCCGCGACTTCCAGACTGTTGGCCCAGATATCCCGCAGCTTGTGTTCCACCGCTGGTGCGCGGGCATGGAAGATCTGCTCGATCACCAGGCCGATGGCCAGGTTGCAGCTGTAGTTGATGCCCAGGCGGGTGATGGCGGTGTGCAGGTCGGTGACTTCGACGGCGGCGCGCATCAGCGGGCTGTTGACCACCTTGATCAGGCGGGCCGACAGCGCGGCGTCGCGGCCGATCACCTTGCTCAGGGCGGAAACGCTGATCTCGCTGTCTTCGGCGGCTTCGCGGATGCTCAGGGCGACTTCCGGCAGCGTCGGCAGGACCAGGTCGTCCCGGTCGATGGCGGCGAGCAGTTGCGCTTGGACCTTCTCGGCCAGCTTGTTCATGGACTTCTCTACGGCAAAGGTGGTGCAGCCCCGGCATGTCGCCGGGGCGGGCTGGTCAGCGCTGGATTTCCCGGTCGCGGTCCAGTTCGTAAGGCAGGTCGAGCAGCTCAAGGCGCGGGCCTTCGAGGCTGCCCAGGTGCAGGTTGTCGTCCGCCACCGCCTCGGCGCTGAGCACGGCCAGCAGTTCGACGGCGCTACCGGTGCTGGCCCCGATCACCACTTCGCCGACCGACGAGCCGTGGGTCGGCGAGAAGATCTCGGCGCCCGGCTGGGGTACCGCTGTCTCGGCCAGCGCCAGGCGATATTGGCGGCGCTTGAGCTTGCCCAGGTACTGCATGCGGGCGACGATTTCCTGGCCGGTGTAGCAGCCTTTCTTGAAGCTCACGCCATCGACGGCCTGCAGGTTGATCATCTGCGGGATGAACAGCTCGCGGGTCGGGCCCATGACCTGGCCGATGCCGGCGCGGACCTGGCCCAGCAGCCAGTCGTTGAGCGTGCCCTCGGGCAGTGTGGCGGCGAGTTTTTCGCCAACGGCGCCAGCCTGATCGGCGGGTACCCACAGTTCGACCCGGCCGGCCGAGGCGCGGACAGCGATCAGGCCATCATGACGGGCGGTCGCGCCGGCCTCGTCCGCCACGGACAGGCTCAGCGCCTGCAGGGCGGCGTCGCCCTGCTGCAGGCCGAAGCGCGTCCAGGCGGCGCTGTCGTCGCTCAGCGTGGCCTTGGAGAACACCGCGTACTTCTTCAGGTCGGCCAGCTGCGCCTCGAGCAGCTCGCTAGCCATGGCCAACAGATAGCCATTGCCCTCGGGCAGGATACGGAAGCTCGACTGCATGCGGCCCTTGACCATGCAGCGGGCGCCAAGGCTCGCGTGCTGGTCACTGAGGTAACCGATGTTGCAGGTCAGCTGACCTTGCAGGAACTTGCCGGCGTCGGAGCCGCGGACGGCGAGGATGCCCTCATGGGAGAGGGTACAGAAGAAAGCGGAATCGGCCATGGGTCATCGCGGTAGCTAAAGACTGGCGGCCATCATAGAACGCCGGTAACAAAATAGGTAGGTGACTAGACCAACGCCTTGTGCCGCTTCGTTCGCTGCGCGGTATACTGCGCGACCACTCGAGGAGGGCCCCATGGTCGAACAAACTGAACTCAACCGGCTTTTCTGGCACAGCCGCCGCGGCATGCTGGAACTGGACGTGCTGCTGGTACCTTTCACCCAGGAGGTCTACCCGAGCCTGAGCGAAGCGGACCGCGAGCTGTATCGTCGCCTGCTGACCTGCGAGGATCAGGACATGTTCGGCTGGTTCATGGAGCGCAGCGAGTCTGAGGACCCGGAGCTGCAGCGCATGGTCCGCATCATCCTGGACCGTGTCCAGCCCAAGTGAATGCTTCGAGTGCCGTTGGCAAGGCTCGCGCCTGCTGCTGACGGCCTACCTCGCCAGCCTTGCGCTGGCATTGCTCTCCCTCGCGCTGATGGCACTGCCCGGATGGCTGCGCGGCCTGCTGGCCGTCGCCTGTCTTGCCCACGCCTGCTGGGCCGTTCCCCGGCGAATCCTGCTGACCCACCCCGAGGCCATCACCGGTCTGCGCCGTGACCTGCGTGGTTGGCACCTCTATAGCCGTGCCCGGGGCTGGCAGCCGGCGCGTCTGTGCCGGGATAGCGTCGCCCTGCCGACCTTGGTGGTGTTGCGGTTCGTGCCCAAGGGGCGCAGGTTCAGCCAGAGCCAGTGCATCCCCAGGGATGCACTGGATCGTGAGGCGCACCGGCGATTGCGGGTGCGCCTGAAGTTCAGCCGGCGCCGCTGGGCCGCGCCGGCCTGACCCTCAGACCCCCTGCGGGATCTCTTCGCCGCCCAGGGCTTCGAACAGTACCGGCAGGAACTCGGTGAAGGTCATCATCATCAGCTGGAAGCTGGCGTCGAACTGTTGCTGGGCCTCGTCGCCGCCATCCTGTTCGGCCTGCTCCTGCAGCAGCTCCTCGAACTTAAGGCGCTTGATTACCATCTTGTCGTCGAGCACGAACGACAGCTTGTCCTGCCAGGCCAGGGCCAGCTGGGTGACCAGCTTGCCGGTGCTCAGGTGCAATTGGATCTCTTCGCTGGTCAGGTCCTGGCGTTTGCAGCGCACGATGCCGCCGTCCTCTGCGGTGTCGCGCAGTTCGCACTCGTCGAGGACGAAGAAGCCCTCGGCGGCCTTTTGCGATTTGACCCAGTCGGTCATGGTCGCGCTCGGCGCGATCTTCACGGTGGCCGGGCGCACCGGCAGCGAGCCGATCACTTCACGCAGGGTCGACAGCAGGTCTTCGGCGCGCTTGGCGCTGGCCGAGTTGACCAGGATCATGCCCAGGCGTGGGGCGATGGCGGCGAAGATCATCGAGCGACGGATGAAGGCGCGCGGCAGGAAGGCCTGGATGATCTCGTCCTTGATCTGGTCGCGTTCCTTTTTATAGACCTTGCGCATCTGCTCGGTCTCGATCTCCTCGACCTTCTCCTTGACCGCGTCGTTGACCACGCTGCTGGGCAGGATGCGTTCTTCCTTGCGTGCGGCGATCAGCATGAACTCGCCACTGACGTGGACCAGGGGCGCGTCCTCGCCCTTGCCGAACGGCGCGACGAAACCGTAGGTGGTCAGTTCCTGGCTGGCACAGGGGCGGGCCGGCTTGCTGGCCAGGGCGGCCTCCAGGGCCTCGGCCTCGAACGGTACTTCCTGGGTCAGGCGATAGGACAGCAGGTTCTTGAACCACATGAGGGGGAATCTCTCCTTAATACATAAGGCGGGCATTATTCTCCGAGGGGCGCTTCCAGGCCAACCCTGTCATAGGGCCAGCAGTCCTATATAGAGGAAGAAAATCGCCGCGCAGCTAGGTCTTTGAAAGGCCTGGAAATTTTTTTCAAAAATTTTGAAAAAAGTGCTTGCCAGGGTGGGAGGTCCTCCGTAGAATGCGCGCCACACCGAGACGAAGGGTGATTAGCTCAGCCGGGAGAGCATCTGCCTTACAAGCAGAGGGTCGGCGGTTCGATCCCGTCATCACCCACCACTCGATGTATAGCGCGGCGGTAGTTCAGTCGGTTAGAATACCGGCCTGTCACGCCGGGGGTCGCGGGTTCGAGTCCCGTCCGCCGCGCCATATTTAGCTTCCAGGGCCCACTGAACACCCGGAAGCAACAGAGAAAGCGACCTTAGGGTCGCTTTTTTTGTTTCTGGCATTGCGCCAGAATGCCCCTGTCCGCCGCATGTGGCCAGCAGGCCCCGCGTCGGTTCCTATCGCAAGCCAGAGACCGATCATGCAGGATGCCAGCCTCTCCAACGCCCCCACCTATTCCACGCCACTGCTCGGTATCGACCTCGGCACCACCAACAGCCTGATTGCCGTCTGGCAGGATGGTGAAGCCCGGCTGATCCCTAATGCCGTGGGTGAAGTGCTCACCCCCTCGGTGGTCAGTGTCGATGACGACGGCTCGATCCTGGTCGGCCAGGCCGCCCGGGCGCGATTGACCACGCACCCCGAGCGTACCGCGGCGGCGTTCAAGCGCTTCATGGGTAGCGACAAGCGCTATGCGCTGGGGGAGCATCGATTCACGCCTGAAGAATTGTCGGCACTGGTGCTGGGCGCGTTGAAGCAGGATGCCGAGGCGTACCTGGGCTGCGCGGTCGATGAAGCCGTGATATCGGTGCCGGCGTATTTCAGCGACGAGCAGCGCAAGCGCACGGTGTTCGCGGCTGAATTGGCCGGGCTGAAGGTCCAGCGGCTGATCAACGAGCCGACCGCCGCGGCCATGGCCTATGGCCTGCACGAGCAGAAGTTCGAGCGCACCCTGGTGTTCGACCTGGGCGGCGGCACCTTCGATGTCACCGTGCTGGAGTACGCCTTGCCGCTGATCGAGGTGCATGCTTCCACTGGCGACAATTACCTGGGCGGCGAGGATTTTACCGACGCGTTGTTGCAGGCCTGCCTGCGCGACTGGAATCTCAAGGCCGAGGAGCTTGCACCCCAGGCCCTGGCCAGCCTGCATGACGCCATCGAACAGCTCAAGCGCGAGGCGGGCGAGGGCAGCCGGACATTGCAGTGGAGCGCCGGCGGCCAGCCCCGTGAATGGGTTCTGGACGAGTTGAAGCTACAGGCGATCTGGGCGCCTTTGCTGACGCGGATACGTACCCCGATCGAACAGGCCCTGCGCGATGCCCGGTTGAGCCCGCGCGAACTGGACAGCCTGGTGCTGGTCGGCGGCGCCACGCGCATGCCGCAAGTGCAGCAACTGGTGGCCAAGCTGTTCGGCCGCTTGCCGTACCGGCACCTGGACCCGGACACCATCGTCGCCCTCGGCGCCGCCAGCCAGGCCGCCTGCAAGGCCCGCGACGCGGCCATCGACGAATTGATCCTGACCGATGTCTGCCCCTACACCCTTGGCGTGGCCTCGTCCCGGGGCGATGACGTCACCGGAGCGTTCTCGCCGATCATCGAGCGCAACACGGTGATCCCCACCTCGAAGGTGCAGCGCTTCTACAGCAGCCACCCGGAACAGAAGTTCGTGCGCATCGCCGTGTACCAAGGTGAGCGGCCGTGGGTGCGGGACAACATCCTGGTGGACAGTTTCGAGGTCCCGTTGCAGCCAACCGGCGAGATCCAGTCGCTGGACGTGCGTTTCAGCTACGACATCAACGGTCTGCTGGAAGTGGATGTGACCTTCCTCGAAAGCGGCCAGAAGCACAGTCACAGCATCGACCGCAGCCCCGCCGGCCTTGATGCCGAGGCGCGCCTGGCCAGCGAGGAACGCCTGGCGCGGCTGAAGATCCACCCGCGTGACACGCTGCCCAACCGGACTCTGCTGGCCCGCCTGGAGCGGGCCTGGATGCAGAGCCTGGGCGACGAGCGCGAGCTGATCGGTAGCTGGCTGGACGCCTTCAACGCCGTGCTCGCCGGGCAGCAGGCCGGCGAGATCAGCCGTGAACGCCTGGCGCTGAGCCAGGCGCTGGACGAGCTGCGCTACTGACCGTTGAGCCGGCGCAGGGTGGCCTGCAGGCCACCCTCCAGCGCTGGGCCCTTGCCGGGTACCGGGCCGTAGCGGTTCGGCAGCTTGTCCCCGGGCAGGCCCAGCAGCACCAGTGACGAGAAGGGCAGCACCCGGCTCAGCAGCATCACCACCATCAGGGTCGGCACACCGTGGCCGAGATCGCGCAGGCGACGCAGGAACCCGCTGATCGCCAATATGCAGATCACGACCATCACGCCTGGGACATGAAGCATCAGGTTGGCGCTCAAGGCGATGACCGCGACATGCGCCGCCAGGCCGGTGCGGTTCAGGCGACTCTTGAGCTTCCAGAAGGCCCACATCGGTGCTGGCGGCTCCTTGATCTCATCGAGCAGCATACGTTCGCTCCAGGACAGCACGGCCATGATCGCGCAGCGCAGGCCGGGATCCTGCTCGGGATCATCCTTGACCTTCTGCAGGGCGCGCAGCAACCGCGTCCTGGGTGGCGTGCACTCGTCGAGCAGGCTGCGCAGCGCATCCTGCACGTCGGTGAACGCACGGCTGTCGATGCCTAGAGCGCCAAGCACGCCGATCGGCGGCCGCCTGGGTCGGCCGTCCAGCAATGCCTGGCGCCATGCGTCGAACCAGGCATCCTCAAGCTGTGCGGCTTCAATGCGTTGGCGCAACCGTGTGCGTTGTTGTTCGTCCAGTGATCGGTCGTGGTACAGCACCGCGCAGAACAGCAGGTAGCCCAACGGATAGTCGCTGCGCAGGGTGCCATCGTCGTTTTCCAGGCAGGCCAGCAGTTGTTGGGCGCTTGGCAGGCGGGTGCTGTTGAGCGCCTGCTGCAGGGTCAGCAGGCGAGCCGAGATCATCGCCTGCACAGGGTCGCGGCTGTCCAGGCTGCCGAGCAGCCCTATGCTGCCGTCCGGGCTGGCCAATTGTTGGCAGAGCAGGGCATGTGCCGCGGCGAACGGGTGTTCTACCGGGTAGTGCAATTGCCCGGGCAGCACGGGATCGATCAGTGCCAGCCAGCGCGAGGGCTGCTCCAGCAGGGCAAGCATGAACAAGTGTTGGCGGTGCCAGTTCCACAACGCGTCACCCTCGGGCATTGCCGGTAGCAGTACGCCGGTCTCGGCGAGCGTGTCCTGCAGTTGCAGGGCGAACGGCGTGGTGAACAGGCGGCGCATGTCGAATTGCGCATTCAGGGCGTGCAGGGCGTGGGCCGGGTAGACCCGCATACGCCGCAGCCATTCGCGGCAGACCGGGCGAATGGCGTCTTCGGTCAAGGCCTCGGGCAGGACCGCCACCGGGTCGTCGCTGGCGCAGAAGTCTACCAGCGCCTTGACCACGGGAGACTGTTCAAGCCAGTGCAGTTGCTGGCTGGCCTGGCGCTGGAAGCCTTCGAGGATCAGCGCGTCGAGGGCATCTTCGGCGAGCGGCTGGGCGAGCACCTGGCGCAGCAGGCCGGCTTCCCCACGTTGCAGCGCCCAGGCCTGCCAGTACAGGCGGTGCAGGTCGTGGTCCTGCTGGTCCTGCAGCAGCCAGGCGAGCAGCGGCAGTTCGTCGTCGCCGTCCAGCCGCCAGTCGATGAAGGTCGTGGCGATGCCTTGCAGTTCCAGGCGCGAGGCTTCGGACCAGCGCGCCAGGGTCTGCGGGGACTGCCCGGGGCTGCCCCAGTTCTGCGCGGGGTCGTCCAGCTCGGCGGGCCAGCCGGCCGGGGTGTGCAGGCGGTCGAAGGCTTGGATCAGCAACGGCAGTCGCTGGGGCTGGTGACGGGCGCAGAGGTCGATCAGCCAGCGTTCGGCCTGTGGGTGATGGTGTTCGCGATACAGCCGCAGCCAGCAGTCCAGAGCCTGTTGCTCGGCGCCCAGGGCATCGGCCTGGCGAGCCAGCAGGTAGAGCAGGTCGGCATCGTCCGGGGCCTGTTGCTGGCGTGTCTGGAGCAGGTCGTGGAAGGTCCGGCTGGGGATGCCGGCCTGGCTGAACTGCACCAGCAGGCGTTGCACCAGGGCGGGGTCATCCGGCATGCCCAGGCAGGTATGCACGCCGGCAAACTGCTCGTATTCGAACAGTGGGCGCTGCTGGTAGCAGTACTCGAGGCTGCGGAAATACCACAGGCTTTCCATCTGTGCGCTGGCCGGCCAGTCGCGCATGCAGGCGGTGTCGAAGGGGTCGGGTTCTTCCAGGCGGTCGAGGAAAGCTTCCACTTCGTGGCGATCGTCCAGGCGCAGCAGCTGTTCGGCCCAGCCCAGGCGCCGGGCCAGCAGGTTCGCGCAGTGGTGGGACAGCGGTCCGCAGTCGCGCAGGGTGTGCAGCAGTTGCCAGCCGAGGTCGTCCAGTTCGTCCAGCGGCAACTCGTCCAGTTCGGCGATAAAGCGCTGCCAGGCTTGCGGGTCGAAGCGCAGGGACGGCTCCTCGAGCAGGGTGTGGAACTGCTTGAGTGCCGGATGGGGGGCGTCTTCCCCGGCGGCGGGCTCGGCCTCCCGGGGCGCCTGATCGCGGGCCAGGCGCAGCGCTTCCTCGTAGGCTGCCCGCAATGCCTGGAACCCTTCGGGGTCGGTTTCCGGGTGGTGCGAGGGCAGGCGGCCGCGATAGGCCAGGCGGATGGTGTCCAGGTCCTGGGTCGGTTCGATTCCCAGGCGAATCCAGCAACTCATGACCAGCAGTCCTCTTCCAGCGTGGTGGGCCGTGCGGGCTCGGGCAGGGGCATGTCCCAGGGCAGTCCGGCCAGCAGGTCATGGGCGCCGAGGCGCAGGTTGAGCACGATGCAGCGGTTCCAGTGCTCGCAGCCCTGGCGCTCGAGGTTGGCGGCCAGGGTCTCGTCGCTGCTGTCGCTGGCATTCCACAGTGCCTTGCCGAACAGGTAGCCGGCCAGGTAGCCGTCCCAGCGGTTGTAGTAATGGCGGGCGCGCAGGGCCAGGCGGTAATGCAGGTAGAGGCTCTCGTCGCGATCGATCAGGCCCTTCTTGACCCCGGCACGCAGCAGGAAACCCATGCGCCCCAGGTCCCAGGCCCGGGTGCCGCCCGGGCCGCAGTCGGGGAAGGTGCGGGCGGCGTATTCGTGGCGGATGCGCTCGCGTGGGGGCAGGGTGTCGAGCAGGGCCTGCCACTGGCTGGGCAGGCAGCGTTGGTATTGCCAGTAGGCCTCGCTCATCTCGGTGGCGTGGCCGTTGTCGGCCATGCTGAGCATGTCCAGCAACTGGGCGCGGTTGCTGATGCCCCACCAGCGCTCGAGGTCGGTCTGGTCTTCGCCCTCGAAATAGTCGGGTGCGGTATAGCTGGCACCGTTGAGGGCGGCCATGGGGGCGGAGAGGGCATGCAGCCAGTGCTGCGCGGTTTCGTCCATGAAAGGGGTCCTGGAGGCGCTGGGAACTGGTGGGGATTGTATAGGAAGAACTCGGCTGGGCTATCAGGGGTAGGTGCCGAGTCGATAGGCCTCGGCCACCTCGCGGAGCACTTCGCACACCCATTGCGCCGGCAGGCTCTGGGGCAAGGCCGCGTTGCGGCAGATGCCCACCGATCCGCCCGGCTCAAGCACGCCCAGGTCGAGCTCGGCCAGCTCGCCACGCCCGAGGTCGATCAGCACGGCGTCCCGTGGCGCTACCCAGACCGCCTCGCTGCCCAGCACATAGCGCCTGCTCAGGGCCAGCGACAGGGTTTCCAGGCGCTGTGCCGGCAGCGGGATGGCGCATTGCACGAACAGGCTGTCGGCATGCTGGCGAATGGTCGTCCCCGGCGGCGGCAGCACCAGCGGATAATCACCAACCAATCTGCGCTCGACGGGCCGCTGTGCCAGCAGCGGATGCCCGGGCCGCACCACCAGGGTCATCGACTCGCTGTACAGGTGCTCGAACGACAGCCCCTGGATCTGCGGACTGTCGGTCATCCGTCCGACCACCAGCTCCAGTTCCCCCAGGTGCAACTGGCCGAGCAACTGGGCGCTGGCCCCGGTCACCACGCTGATCAGCAACGCCTCGTGACGCTGGTGCAGGCGGCACAGCACCTCGGGCATCAGCAATCCTTCGACTGTCGACAGCACGCCGATGCGCACTTGTGACGGCGCCCGCGCCTCGCCGCGCACACTGCCGACCCCGTCGCGCAAGGCCTGCACGCTGGGGCCGGCGTAGCGCATGAAGCGCGTGCCGGCCGGGGTCAGGGTAACGCCGTTGTGGCCGCGCTCGAACAGGCGTGCCTCGAGCAGGTCCTCCAGTTCCTTGAGGGTCTTGGAGATCGCCGGTTGGCTGATCGCAAGCACATCGGCGGCCCTGGCCAGGCTGCCCTGCCGGGCAATCTCCAGGAAGCACAGCAGGTGGCGGAACTTGATGCGGGTATCGAGGTTCATGCCCGGCAGTGTATCCATGCGGGCCAGACCTGCAACGTCCGCATGGGCCTCAATCGAGCGATAGTTCAACACGACCTGCGCTCAGGCGCGCCGGCCACACCCGCAGTGCCTGGCCCGGATCCTCCAGGCAGCGGCCGCTGTCCAGGCAGAAATGCTGCTTGTACAACGGCGCCGCGACCACCATTTCGCCATGCAGGCTGCCCACCAGCCCACGGCCGATAATGTTCGCGCCCGAGCGTGGGTCACGGTTGCCGATGGCATACAGCTCCCGCCCCTGTCCCGGCAAGTAGAACAACGCCACCTGCTCGCCCTCGTGCCACACCACCACGCCGGAGTCGGCGACCAGGTCGCTGGCCAGACACACCGCCTGCCAGCGGGTTTCACTTGCTACAGCCGTGTTGGACAGGCTCATCACATCGCCTCCTCATGGGTGGGAATCAGTTGCAGGGGCGCAGCCGGCCGGCGTTGGCCACGCTCGCGCACGAAGTGCACATCCGGATCGGCGCGCTGGTCGTTGACGAAGGTGCGGAAGCGCTTGAGCTTTTCCGGATCGCCCAGGGCGTTGGCCCATTCGCATTCGTAGCGATCGACCACCTGCTGCATCTGTGCCTCGAGTTCGGCGGCCAGGCCCAGGCTGTCGTTGATCACCACCTGCTTGAGGTAGTCGAGGCCGCCGTCGAGGCCCTCGCGCCACACCGAGGTGCGCTGCAGCTTGTCGGCGGTGCGGATGTAAAACATCAGCACGCGGTCGATCAGCTGTACCAGGGTTTCGTCGTCGAGGTCGGTGGCGAACAGTTCGGCGTGGCGCGGGCGCATGCCGCCGTTGCCGCACACGTACAGGTTCCAGCCCTTGTCGGTGGCGATCACGCCGATGTCCTTGCTTTGCGCTTCGGCGCATTCGCGGGTGCAGCCGGACACCGCGAACTTGAGCTTGTGCGGTGAGCGCAGGCCCTTGTAGCGATCCTCCAGGCGCAGTGCCATGGCCACGCTGTCCTGCACGCCATAGCGGCACCAGGTGCTGCCGACGCAGGACTTCACCGTGCGCGTCGATTTGCCGTAGGCGTGTCCGGTCTCGAAGCCGGCGGCGATCAGTTCGCCCCAGATCAGTGGCAGTTCATGCAGCTGGGCGCCGAACAGGTCGATGCGCTGGCCGCCGGTGATCTTGGTGTAGAGGTCGTATTTTTGCGCCACCTGGCCGATCACGATCAGCTTCTGCGGGGTGATTTCGCCACCGGGAATGCGCGGCACCACCGAGTAGGTGCCGTTCTTCTGCATATTGGCCATGAAGGTGTCGTTGGTGTCCTGCAGCGGCACCAGCGCCGGGTCCATGATCGGCTGGTTCCAGCATGAAGCGAGGATGTTGCCCACCGCCGGTTTGCAGATGTCGCAACCTACGTGACCTTTGCCATGGCGTTCGAGCAGCTCGCCGAAGGTGCGGATGCCTTCCACCCGCACCAGCCCGTAGAGTTCCTGGCGGGTGTAGGCGAAGTGCTCGCACAGGCTCTTGTCGACCGTCACGCCACGGGTGGTCAGTTCGTGCTCGAACACCTGCTTGAGCAGCGCCGCGCAACCACCACAGCCGCTGGCGGCCTTGGTGCAGCCCTTGACGGCGGCAAGGTCGCCGCAACCACTGTCGATGGCGGCGCACACCGCGCCCTTGCTGACGTTGTGGCAGGAGCAGATGGTCGCGCTGTCGGGCAGCGCATCAGCGCCCAGGGCCGGCGCGCCGCCTCCTTGGGGCAGGATCAGCGCGGCCGGGTCGGCCGGCAGGGCGATGCCGTTCTGGGCATACTGCAGCAGGGTGTCGTAGTAGCTGTTGTCGCCTACCAGCACCGCGCCGAGCACGTGCTTGCCGCTGGCATCCACCACCAGCCGGCGGTAGGCGCTGTTGGCCTCGTCGATGAAGCGGTAGCTGCGTGAGCCGGGCGTGGCGCCGTGGGCATCGCCGATCGAGCCGACATCCACGCCCAGCAGCTTGAGCTTGGTCGACATGTCGGCGCCAGTGAAATCATCCGCCGTCCCGCCCAGCAGTCGTGTGGCCAGGTTGCGCGCCATGGCGTAGCCGGGGGCGACCAGGCCGAACACGCTGCCGTTCCACGACGCGCACTCGCCGATGGCGAAGATCCGCGGATCGCTGGTCCTGCACTGGCCATCGATCACAACACCTCCGCGCGCGGCGATCTCCAGGCCACTGGCCCGGCCCAGGGCGTCCTGTGGGCGGATGCCGGCGGAAAACACGATCAGATCGGTCTCCAGGTGTTCGCCACCGTCGAAGTTCATCCGGTAGCGGTACTGCTCACCAGCGCTGATCGACTGGGTCGCGCGGGACAGGTGCACGCCCACGCCGAGGGCCTCGATCCGCGCCTTGAGCGCCGCGCCGCCTTCGCTGTCCAGCTGTACCGGCATCAGGCGTGGGGCGAACTCCACCACATGCGCCTCCAGGCCCAGGGACTTCAGGGCGTTGGCCGCCTCGAGGCCGAGCAGGCCACCGCCGACCACGACGCCACGGCGGGCATCCGCGGCGGCGGCGCGGATCGCGTCGAGGTCCTCGAGGGTGCGGTAGACCAGGCGCGCATTGCCGCTGGAACCTTCGATTGGCGGCACGAACGGATAGGAGCCGGTGGCCAGGATCAACTGGTCGTAACCCAGCCGCCCCTCAGTGGTGATCACTTCCCGGCGCTCGCGATCGATGTCCAGCACCGCCTCGCCCAGGTGCAGGTGCACGCCGTGGCGGCTGTAGTAGTCCGGGGCGCACAGGGCCAGGGTCTCGGCGCAGCTGCCGGTGAAATACTCCGACAGGTGCACCCGGTCGTAGGCGCGCTGGCGTTCCTCGCCGAACACATGCAGCTCGAAGTGTGCCGTGGCGCCGCGTTCGATCAGCTGCTCGACGCAGTGATGGCCGACCATGCCATTGCCGACGATGACCAGTCGTGCTCGTTGTGCCCCGTTCGCTGTTGCCTGCATAGCCGATCCTCGATCACGGAAAACGAAAAAGGCGCCTGGAGCCGAAGCTCCAGGCGCCTTTGCCTGTACTCATCAGTGTGAGGCCCCTGTCGACCGCCGTTGGTCGTTGGGGCTGTTGTGCATTATGTGAAGCAGGGAGTGTGCCAGGCTCCCGCTCATCGCTGGTCAAGCCAGCTCCCATGAGGGTTGCCGCGTGTCAGGCTGCCTTTAGGTATGAGCTGCCCAGGTGGTGCGGTCGCACAAGCAGGGTGCAGCCCTCACCACCGTGGTGCATCAATACACATCCCGCCGGTAGCGCTTGTCCCGTCCCAAGCCTTCGACATAGGCCGCTGCCGCGCTCTCGTCCAGGCCGCCGTGCTGCGCCACCACCTGGCGCAAGGCCGCATCCACATCCCGGGCCATGCGTTGGGCATCGCCGCAGACATACACATGCGCGCCGTCCTGCAGCCAGCGCCACAGTTCGGCGCCCTGTTCCAGCAGGCGTTGCTGCACATAGATCTTCTCCGGCTGGTCGCGGGAGAACGCGGTGTTCAGGCGTACATGGCCCTGTGCTTCCCAGGCCAGCAACTGCTCGCGATAGTAGAAGTCGTGTGCCTCGTGCTGCTCGCCGAAGAACAGCCAGTTGCGGCCACGCGCAGCGCGTGCCTGGCGCTCTTCGAGGAAGGCCCGGAAGGGCGCGATGCCGGTGCCGGGACCGATCATGATGATGGGCGTGCCGTCGTCGTCGGGCAGGCGGAAGTGTTTCGACGGTTGGGCAAAGATGGCCACTTCGACGTCTGCCGCACGGTCGGCGAGAAAGGCCGAGCAGACCCCCTTACGTTCGCCGAAGCGCACCGTGGACACCGTCAGGTGCACCTGCCCCGGATGCGTCTTGGGGCTGGAGCTGATCGAGTACAGCCGTGGCTGCAAGGGCTTGAGCAGGCTCAGCCAGCGGGTCAGCGGCCATTGCTGGGGGAACTCGCGCAGCACGTCGGCCAGTTGCCTGCCCCACAGCCAGTTCTTGAGTTCGGTCTTGCATTCAGGTCGCAGCAGTTGTCGCAGAGACGCTGCGTTTTCGCTGAGCGCCTCGAGCTGTCGTGGCGTGACACGGGTAATGTCCAACTGCCGCTCCAGCACCAGGCTCAGGGGCATTGGTGCCAGGCCTTCGAGCTCGACCACGGCATGGCCATCGAGTTGCATCAGGCCCAGCAGTTCCTCGACCAGTGTCGGGCAGTTGCGCGGCCATACGCCCAGCGCATCGCCGGGCTGATAATCCAGGCCGCTACCCGCGAGGTCGAACACCAGTTGGCGAGTCTCCTTGGTCGAGCCGGGGCCATTGAGCAGGCGGTTCTGCACCAGGCGCGCTTGCCATGGCTGGTGTCTGCCATGAGATTCGGCGGTTGCTGGTGCCGATGTCGCGTGGGTGTTTGTGCCGAGGGCCACCAGCAGGGCCTCGAGCCAAGCGCTGAATGCGGCATCGAAATCCGGCTCGCAGTCGACCCGCTCCAGCAGGCGCTGGCCGCCCAGTTCCGCCAGGCGCTGGTCGAGCTTGCGACCGAAGCCGCAGAACTGGTCGTAACTGGAGTCGCCCAGGGCCAGCACCGCATAGGGCAGCTTGGCGCAGTCGGCGTCGCTCGCGCCCTGCAGGGCCTGCCAGAACGCGGCGCCACTGTCCGGGGCGTCGCCGTCGCCGAAGGTGCTGGCAATCAGCAGTACGCTGGCGCAGCCGCGCAATTGCGCCGGGTTGACGCTTTCCATGCTGCTGAGCTCCACCTTCAGCCCCGCCTCGCGCAGGCGTTGGGCGCAGCGCTCGGCCAGCGTCTCGCCATTACCGGTCTGCGAGGCCCACAACACACGATGGCACGGTACTGCCGCCTGTGCTTGGGGCTGGGCAAACAGCCCCGCCAGCAGGCCATCGACGAACAGGCGCCGGGCCGGCGCCAATGGTGCGGTGGCCGGGAGGCTTGGCACACCCTCGGCGCGTGTCTGTTGCAGGCCAAGCAGGAAACCTTGCAGGTAATGCCGCTCTTCTTCGGCAAGCACCGGGGCAGGTTGTGTCTCCAGGCCCAGAAGGCGGGCGAGGGTAGCGGTCGGCATGGGGACGGGCTCCGCAGGAATGGTGACGTCCAGGTCGAGGACCTCGATGCGTTCGCCCGCGACCCGTTCGAGGGTCACGGCGCAGTACTTGAAGGCCGGTTGCAGCGAGGTGGGGTCGACGGCGTCGCAGGTCACCGCGTTGATCGCCAACTGCTCGCCGTACAGGTCGTTCCAGTGGAACGGCGCGAAGCAGCCGCCGGGCAGCACCCGGTCGCTGAGGCGGGCCGGCAGCAGCGCCTGGCCACGGCGTGAGCGGATCGCCACCTGGTCCTTGTCGCCGATGCCCAGGCGCCGGGCATCGGCGGGATGGATCTCGACGAAGGGGCCGGGTTCGAGGCGGTTCAGGCTCGGGACCTTGCCGGTCTTGGTCAGGGTGTGCCACTGGTGTTGCACGCGGCCGGTGTTGAGGACGAAGGGGTAGGCGTCGTCCGGCAGCTCGGCGGGCGCCAGCCAGGGCCGCGCATGAAAGCGCGCCTTGCCGGTGGCGGTCGGAAAGGCCAGCGCCGCTGGCTGGCCGTGTTCGTCGTTGCGATAGCGCAGCGGGCTGCGGTCATCCTCGCGCCCCGGCGCACAGGGCCACTGCCGGGGGCTGGCGCGAAGCCTGGCATAGTCGATGCCGCGCAGGTCGTAGCCGGTGTCCGGGTTATGGAAGCGGCGGATCTCATCGAACACCGCCTCGGCGTCGGGGTAGTCGAAGGCATGCGCGTAGCCCAGGGCACAGGCGATACGCGCGATCAGGCGCCAGTCCTCCAGGCTCTCGCCGGGCGGCTCGACGGCGCGGGGCATCAGGGTCAGGTTGCGTTCGCTGTTGACCATCACCCCTTCACCCTCGGCCCACAGCGCCGCCGGCAGGAGAATGTCGGCGTAGCGGTTGGTCTCGGTGTCGAGGAAGGCGTCCTGGCTGATCACCAGTTGCGCCTGGTTCAGGCCGTCGATTACTTGCTGGCGATTGGCGACGCTGGCCACCGGGTTGCTGCAGATGATCCAGCAGGCCTTTACCTCGCCACTTTTGAGCTGTTCGAACAGCGCCACGGTGCCTTCGCCGCCCTCGCTGCGCAACGTGCCGGGCGCCAGTTGCCATTGCCGCTCGACGAAGGCGCGGTCCGCCGCCACCTGTGCCGAACGCTGGCCCGGCAGGCCCGGCCCCATGTAGCCCATCTCGCGGCCGCCCATGGCGTTGGGCTGGCCGGTCAGCGAGAACGGCCCGCTGCCGGGGCGGCAGATGGCGCCGGTGGCCAGGTGCAGGTTGCACAGGGCATTTGTGTGCCAGGTGCCGTGGATGCTCTGGTTCAGGCCCATGGTCCAGCAGCTCATCCATTCACCGGCCTCGCCGATCAGGCGGGCGGCTTCGCGGATGTCGGCCTCGTCCAACCCGGTGATGGCCGCGACCCGGTCCGGGGTGTAGTCCTCGAGAAACGCCGGCAGGTCCTCCCAGCCCTCGGTGTGGCGGGCGATGAAATCCGCGTCGGTGTGGCCGTTGGCATGCAGCAGGTATAAAAGGCCATTGAGCAGCGCCAGGTCGGTACCCGGGCGCAGTTGCAGGAACAGCTCGGCCTTGTCGGCGGTGGCGCTGCGCCGGGGATCGACGACGATCAGCCTGGCCCCGGCCTTGAGCCGGTCGAGCAGGCGCAGGAACAGGATCGGGTGGCAGTCGGCCATGTTCGCGCCGATCACCAGGAACACCTCGGCGCGCTCGAAGTCCTGGTAGCTGCCCGGCGGTCCGTCTGCCCCCAGCGACTGCTTGTAGCCGCTGCCGGCACTGGCCATGCACAGCCGCGAGTTGGACTCGATATGGCGGGTACGGATGAAGCCCTTGGCCAGTTTGTTGGCCAGGTACTGGGCTTCCAGCGACATCTGCCCGGACACGTACAAGGCCACGGCATCCGCGCCATGGGTGTCGATGATCGCGCGCAACCGCGTGGCGGTTTCGCTGATGGCCGTGTCCAGGCTGCAGCGCGCCGGCTCCTGGCTGCGCCGGTCGCGCACGAAGGCATGGGTCATGCGCCCAGCCTGCAGCGGCACATGGGCGCTCTGGCCCTTGGTGCACAGGCGACCGAAGTTGCTCGGGTGCTGCTTGTCGCCACTGACCTTGACCACCTTGCCATCGCTCACGTGCATGACGATGCCGCAGCCGACCCCGCAATATGGGCACACACTGCGCACTTGGCTGTCGCTCATCGGCGATCTCCTGCTGATGAAACGACAAAGGCGCCGGCTGCCCGGCCTGCAAACGGCAAGCGGGGCAACACGGCGCCTTCGTCGTGATGAGAGGGGACCATCGGCGTTGATGGTCTCGATGGCGAATGGGCAGCAAATCCCGGGCCATGTCATCGCGGAGCAAGCCCGCTCCCACGCTCAGCGAGGTGGCATGGACTTGACCTGCGACGGGTGTGCACCGATACGGGGAGTCGCGCACCAACGGATGGCACATGCAAACGGATGAATATATGATTCGCTTACGTTTCATATATGCGAGTAACTGCACCATGGGCATCGTCAAAATCTCCGACGACCTCCACGAAGACCTGCGCGTGGCCAGCGCCGCGCTGTCGCGTTCGATCAACGCCCAGGCCGAGCACTGGATCCGCATCGGCATGCTGGCCGAACTGCACCCGCAAGCGACCTACCAGGAACTGCTGCGCCAGTTGCTGCGCCAGGAACAGGCCAACCTCAAGGAATTGCTGCAATGAGCAAGGTCATTCTCAAGGACGCCGCCGAGCTCGAGCTGATGCGCAACGCCGGCCAACTGCTGGCCCGGGTGTTCGCCGACCTCGACGGTTTCATCCGCCCCGGGGTGAGCACGATGCAGATCAACGACCGCGCCGAGGCCTTTATCGTCGAAACCCTCAAGGCCCGACCGGCGAGCAAGGGCCAGTACGGTTTCCCCTATTCGCTGAACACCTCGGTGGACCATGTGGTCTGCCACGGCATGCCCAAGGTCGACGAGGTGCTCAAGGAAGGCTCGATCGTCAACGTCGACATCACCCTGGAGCAGGGCGGCTACATTGCCGACTCGTCGAAGATGTACTGCATCGGCCAGATCGGCGATGAGGCCCGACGCCTGGTCGACACCACCTATGCCGCCTTGTGGAAGGGCATCGAGCAGGTGCGCCCCGGCGCGACGCTCGGCGATATCGGCCATGCCATCCAGGCCCACGCCGAGGCCGCCGGCTACAGCGTGGTGCGCGAGTACTGCGGGCACGGCATCGGCCGGCAGATGCATGAGGCGCCGGAGGTGCTGCACTACGGCCAGCGCGGCCTGGGCATGCAGCTGCAAGCGGGGATGGTGTTCACCATCGAGCCGATGATCAACCAGGGTGGGCGCGGCACGCGCGGGTTGCGCGATGGCTGGACGGTGATCACCCGCGACCACAGCCTGTCGGCGCAGTGGGAGCACACGGTGGCGGTGACCGAAAGCGGGTTCGAGGTGCTGACGCTGAGAGAGGAAGAGCAGCGGCCTGTATGAAATTCTTCCGGCAACACGCCCTTGAACCGTCAATACTGGCCATTGGCTTCAAGAGCCGAGGATGAACAACCTTTCACCCAGGAACTTCCTGCGCGCAACCCGCTCTTATGCCGGTAGCCATTGGTCGCGGCCGCCTGCTAAGCTCGCGGCTTTACCCTGATTGCCCTCATGGCGCATGAACAAGGAAATTACATGAAACAGCATCGTTTGGCGGCCGCGGTTGCCCTGGTAGGCCTGGTCCTCGCGGGCTGCGACGCCCAGACCAGCAGCGTCGAGCTGAAGACTCCGGCACAGAAGGCCTCCTACGGTATCGGCCTGAACATGGGCAAGAGCCTGGCCCAGGAAGGCATGGACGACCTGGACTCGAAAGCCGTCGCCCAGGGCATCGAGGACGCGGTAGGCAAGAAAGAGCAGCGCATCAAGGACGAAGAGCTGGTCGAAGCCTTCACCGCCTTGCAGAAGCGCGCCGAAGAACGCCTGGCCAAGGCCAGCGAGGAAGCTGCCGCCGCCGGCAAGAAATTCCTCGAGGAAAACGCCAAGAAGCCTGGCGTGATCACCACCGCCTCGGGCCTGCAGTATGAAGTGGTCAAGAAGGCCGACGGCCCGCAACCCAAGCCGACCGACGTGGTCACCGTCCACTACGAAGGCAAGCTGACCGACGGCAAGGTCTTCGACAGCTCCGTCGAGCGCGGCAGCCCGATCGACCTGCCGGTCAGCGGCGTGATCCCGGGTTGGGTCGAAGGCCTGCAACTGATGCACGTCGGCGAGAAGTACAAGCTGTACATCCCGGCTGAGCTGGCCTATGGCGCCCAGAGCCCGAGCCCGCTGATCCCGGCCAACTCGGTCCTGGTCTTCGACCTGGAGCTGATTGCCATCAAGGATCCGGCCAAGGCCGACCAGGCACCGGCCAAGTAATACCCGGCCCGTTGCAAGAAGACGCCCCGTTTCGACGGGGCGTCGTCGTTTTCAGTCCGGCTTGACGCGAACCGTCGGCGTCATTCACTGTCGCAAGCAGTAGCCGCGCAGACGCGGGTGCCGGTGTCGCAAAACGTTTGCGCGGTTGAAACGGTTGTGTAAAAAACGCCCGATTCGTACCTGGCCCTTGCCCGGCGGGCACCACGCGGCGCCAATGTCGCCCTGTTCACAAGGTTATCCACAATAAATGTGGATAACCCCTGCTCCTCTGGAGGTCCCATGAGCGCACCCTGGAATTTCGCCCGCTTCCTGCCCTTGGCCGAGCGCCTGCTCAGTCGTGGCCGGCTGCCGGCCCTGCTGTTCGCGGTGGCCCGCAAGGGGCCGAAGCTGGGCCAATTACGCGAGGACCTGCGCCTGATGCAGGCGCTGTGCCTGGCCTGGTGGCGTGGCGAGTACCGCGCCGTCAGCCCCAAGGCGCTGGTGACCATCGTCGCCGGGCTGCTGTACTTCGTCAGCCCCCTGGACGCCATCCCCGACTGGCTGCTGGGTGTCGGCCTGCTCGACGACATCGCCGTGCTGGGCTGGGTGCTCAAGACCGTGGCCGATGAACTGGGCCGCTTCAAGGCCTGGCGCGACGCCCAAGCGCCGGAGCGGCTGCGGGTGGTCGAGCGCCTGCCGGACACCCCCGAGGCGCTGCGTCTCGAACGGCCCGGCAGTTGATTCCGCACAGACCCCCGAGGTTGGTAATATAATTGGCATAAGGGTTATGCCTACGGATTACATGCCGTAATCCAACGTCAAGGGGGTTGTATGGGTATTCAGGTCATCAGCCGGGACGGTCAGCCCGAGTACGCAGTGGTTCCCTGGGAGCACTATCAGAAGTTGCTGGCGGCCGCAGGCCAGGCGCCGGCCGTAGCTCCCGACTCAGTCAGTCACAACGAGAGCACTCAACCGAGCGCCAGCCTGTCTTCCCTGGACCAGCTGGCGTCCTTGCGTCAGGCCAAGGGCCTGGCCCCGGAGCAACTGGCACGCAGTGTCGGCATCAGCCCGGCCTACCTGGCGATGATCGAGTCCGGGGAGCGACGCCCGGACGCTGCGATCCTGCGCAGCCTGGCCTGGCACCTGGGCGTAGCCGGCTGGAGCGAGCCGTCATGAGCCAGGTCAGGATCAGCCGTCAGCAGTGGCAGAGCCTGCTGACCGAGCTCGACCTGGCCCGCCGTCAACGCCACCTGCTCACGTACCGTGCGCTGCTCGAGCGTCTGCAATTGCCCAGCCCGGCCATGCAGACCCTGACTGCGGCCCTCGAGTACCTGGCGACCCTCGACGCCCGCGCCGAGCAGCCGCTGCGCAGTTCGCTGGTGATCAGCCAGGGGGCCAGCCGCCTGCCGCGCACCGGGTTCTTCGAATGTGTCGAGCGCCTGGGGCGGTTTTCCGGGCCGGTGGATGGCATGGAGGCGGCATCCTGGCATGCCTCGGAAGTGGTGCGGGTGTTCGAGTATCGCTACCCGGAAGAAGCCTGACAGGCATCGCGGGGCAAGTCGCATCGGCGCACCGCCGCTCCCACGCATTTTCCGGCGAGTCGACGGGCGATCATGGCAACACGGTGGTATCGATCAGGCTCAGGCCTGAGCCACCGCCATCCTTGGCTTGGCGCTTGGCCTGGGAGGCGAGCTCGGCCAGTTGACCGGCATCCAGCCCGTCGCTGCTGCCCGGCTCCAGCCAGACCACGCCGATCGACAGTGACAGCAAGGCGAACGTTTCCCGCTGCCCCTGGCGGTTGTGGGCGATGAAGCACCCGGCCTCCAGGTGTTCGCTGCGGTAGAAGCGCCGGCATTGCCGGCCAAAGGCCTCCAGCAGCAATTGCAGGCGCTCGCGCCAGTTCGTCGAGCCCAGCACCAGCATGAAGTCGTCGCCGCCGATATGGCCGACGAAATCTCGGCTCGGATCGACGCAGTCGTTCAGGCACTGGGCCAGGCACAACAGCACTTCATCGCCTCGGGCGTAGCCATAGATATCGTTGAAGGGCTTGAAACTGTCGATGTCCACGTAGCACACAGCCGCCTTGCGCCGCTGCAACAGCAGGCGCGCCAGGCACTGCTGGATCGGCACGTTGCCCGGCAGCAAGGTGAGCGGATTGGCATGCCGTGCCTGCTGGATCTTCTGCTCGGTGATCAGCTTGAGCACGTCGATCACCCGCCCGAGCCCCAGGTAACGCCCATTCTGGGTGATGATGAAGTCCTCCTCGATACGCTGGCGCGCACGGCTGGTAAGCAGGCGGCTGACCTGCTGCAGCGACTGGCCACGCTCGACGGCGAGAAAGTCCTGGCTCATCAGCCGGCTGATCGGCTTGCGCGCGAACAGGTCGGTGCCGAAGGGTTGTAGTAGGGCGTCGGCGAGCGAGTGGCGGTGGACGATGCCACAGGGGCGGCCTTGCTCGTCCAGCACGGCGAGGGAATTGAGGTTGGCCTGTCGACGGAAAGCGTCGAGCACCTGCTGCGTGGCGGTGTCGAGGGTGACCGAGGGTTGCTGGATAAGCAGGGCGCTGAGGTCGCGGCTGTCCTCGCACAACGCAACGCCTGAGCCTGGCGTTGGGGGCGGCAGGCCAGGGCTGTCCACGACCGGAAACTCCTGGGGGCGGCCGAGCAGGTAGCCCTGGACCAGGGTCACCCCCATGTCGCCCAGTACCGCCAGTTCCTCGGCCAGTTCGATGCCCTCGGCGATCACCTGGGCGCGGGAGGCGCGAGCGATCTGCAGGATGGAGCCGACGAACTCGCGCTTGAGTGGGTCCTGGTGGATGCCGTCGATGAAGTGGCGGTCGATCTTCACATAGTCCGGGCGCAACTCCGACCACAGACGCAGGCTCGAATAGCCGGCGCCCAGGTCGTCCAGGGCAATGGAAAAGCCCATGTCGCGGTAGTGGTGCAGGGCGTTGTACAGCAGCTGGAAGTCTTCGGTGGGTGTCTGCTCGGTCAGTTCGATGACTACCCGGCTGGGCGCCAGGCCAAGCTGTTCGAGCATTTTCAGGGTGCGCCCGGACGGGTAGTTGGGTTCGACCAGGGACTCGGGTGAGACATTGAGGAACAACTGTCCCGGCAGGTTCAGCTCGCTGAAACGGCGGCAGGCGGTCTCACGGCACAGCACCTCCAGTTCGGCGAGGCGGCCGGCCTGGCGGGCGATGGCGAACAAGTTCAATGGCGAGTGCAGCGGGCTGTTGGATGGCCCGCGGCTCAGGGCCTCGTAGCCGAGGATGCGCCGTTCGGAAAGGCAGACGATGGGTTGGAACAGACAGTGGACGCTGCGTTGAGCCAGGATGGCGCTCAATGCGCTGAGCTGTTCGGTGACGGTCATGGACTGCTTCCTGAAGTGAAAAAGGCCGGACGCTTGCACGTCCGGCCCTTCCATTTCACGACAGTCCGGTGACTGTTTGATGACAGGTCACATTATTTCGCCATCATTTCAGTGCTTGGCCACCGAGGTGCTGAGGCCCAGATAGTCGAGCAGGATGCGGCCGGTCTCGGACAGGTAGGCATCGTCCTCGGGCTTGGTATCGTCCGGCTCGGCGGGCAGGGCGTCCTCGTCTTCCTTTTTAAGTTCCTTGAGCGGCTCTTCGCCCTTGGCCTTGCGGCGGATGTTCTCCAGCGCCAGCTGCTTGGCCTCGATCTCATCGTGGCGGGCACGACGTTGCTGCTCGTTGAGGCTGACGGTCTTCTCGTTCATCAGCTTCTGGGTCAGCGCCAGGCGGTCGCGGATGTAGACGAACTCGGCATCCTTGTCACTGCGCGCCTCATGCTGCGCCTTGAGCTGGGCCAGGAACGGCTTGAACGGATCGGAAGCCGGTTTGACCACCGGGCGGATGGTGTCCCACGGCATGGCCTCCGGCAGGGCGCTTTCGCCGATTTCCTTGGTGTCGATGATCGACGGATAGGCGATGTCCGGCAGCACGCCCTGATGCTGGGTGCTCTGCCCGGAAACCCGGTAGAACTTGGCCAGGGTCAGCTTGAGCTCGCCGTGGTTGAGCGGCTGGATGGTCTGCACGGTGCCCTTGCCGAAGGTCTGGCCGCCGATGATCAGCGCGCGGTGGTAGTCCTGCATGGCACCGGCGAAGATCTCCGAGGCCGAGGCCGACAGGCGGTTTACCAGCAGCGCCAGTGGGCCTTTGTAGAAGGCGCCCGGGTTCTCGTCCTCGAGCACGTCGACACGGCCGTCGGCGTTGCGCACCAGTACGGTCGGGCCCTTTTCAATGAACAGGCTGGTCAGCTCGGTGGCTTCCTGCAACGAGCCGCCACCGTTGTTGCGCAGGTCGATGACCACGCCGTCGACTTTTTCCTTCTGCAGCTCGGTGAGCAGCTTCTTCACGTCGCGAGTGGTGCTCTTGTAGTCCGGATCGCCAGCGCGATAGGCCTTGAAGTCCAGGTAGAAGGCCGGGATCTCGATGATTCCCAGCTTGTAGTCGCGCCCGTCCTGCTTGAGCTTGAGCACCGACTTCTTCGCCGCCTGCTCTTCGAGCTTGACCGCTTCGCGGGTGATCGAGACGATCTTGCTGGTCTGGTCGTTCGGCGCGTTGCTGGCCGGAATCACCTCCAGGCGCACCACCGAGCCTTTCGGGCCGCGGATCAGCTTGACCACTTCGTCCAGGCGCCAGCCGACCACGTCGACCATTTCCTTGTTGCCCTGGGCCACGCCGATGATCTTGTCGGCCGGGGCGACCTGCTTGGTCTTGGCGGCAGGGCCTGCCGGCACCAGGCGCACAATCTTGACCTGGTCGTTGTCGCTCTGCAGCACCGCGCCGATGCCTTCCAGCGACAGGCTCATGTTGATGTCGAAGTTCTCGGCGTTGTCCGGCGACAGGTAGTTGGTGTGCGGGTCGTAGGACTGGGCGAAGGTGTTGATGTAGGCCTGGAAGATGTCTTCCGCGCGGGTCTGGTCCAGGCGCGCCAGCTGGTTCTTGTAGCGCTTGATCAGGGTTTCCTGGACCTGCTTGAGTTCCTTGCCGGAGATCTTCTGGCGCAGCACCTCGTCTTTCACGCGCTTGCGCCACAGGTCGTCGAGTTCGGCCTGGTTCTTCATCCACGGCGCGTCCTTGCGGTCGACCAGCAGGTCTTCCTTGACGGTGAAGTCGATCTTGTCGACGCCCTTGTTCAGCTCGCCCAGGGCATAGTCCAGACGCTGCTTCACGCGGTCCAGGTAGCGTTTGTAGATGGTGAAGCCGGGTTCGAGGTTACCGCTCTTGAGGAAGTCGTCGAACTGGGTCTTCCACTTGTCGAATTCGGCGATGTCGGCCGCGGTGAAGTAGCTGCGCGACGGGTCGAGCAGCTTGATGTAGCTGTCGTAGATGATGACCGAGCGGGCGTCGTCCAGCGGCGGCTTGCTGTAGTGGTGGCGCTTGAGCAGCTCGACGATGTTGAGGCTGGCCACGACTTCGTCGCGGTCCGGCTGCAGGCTGTCCCACTTGTTGGCGGCGGCCGCATTGCCACCGAGCGTGAGGCTGCCCAGGCCGATCATGAGGGCGAGGGCGGTGCTGGGGAGGAAATGCTTCATGCTGATTCGACGTGGAGGCAATTGATCACGCATAGTAGGCCGTCTTATCCGTTCGCCGGTTCCATCGGAGCCGGACGCATACTGCAAAAAGCCTGGGACTTGGCGTTCCCAGGCTCGGTCATATGATTCAACTATGGAGGCACTGTGAAGGCATTGCAAGGCGTTGACGGACATGTGGCGTGGGTCGAGGCCGAGCGCCCGGCCTGCGATGCCGGGCAGGTGCGCATTCGCGTGGCCGCCGCCGGGTTGAATCGTGCCGACCTGCTGCAGCGGGCCGGGCTGTACCCGCCACCGCCCGGCGCCAGCCCTTATATGGGCCTGGAGTGCTCGGGGATCATCGAGGAGGTCGGGGCCGGCGCCGACTGGCGCGTGGGCGACCGGGTCTGCGCGCTGCTGGCCGGTGGCGGCATGGCCGAGGAGGTCGTGGTCGACGCCCGGCATGTGTTGCCGGTGCCTGAGGGCCTGAGCCTGCACGAGGTGGCGGCGGTGCCCGAGGTGTATGCCACGGCCTGGTTGAACATCTTCCAGTTGGGCGCATTGAAAGCCGGTGAGAAGGTGCTGGTGCATGCCGGTGCCAGTGGCGTGGGCTCCGCGGCGATCCAGCTGTGCAAGGCGTTCGGCAACCCGGTGTGGGTCAGCGTTGGCTCAACGGAGCGCCTGGCCTATTGTCAGTCCCTTGGCGCCGCGGGCGGCGTGGTGCGCAATGGCAACCTCGACGACCTGGAACTGCTTGGGCCGTTCGATGTGATCCTCGATCCGGTGGGCGCCAGCTATGGCCCGCTCAACCTCAAGCTGCTGGCCCGTGACGGGCGTTGGGTGATCATCGGCCTGATGGGCGGTCGCAAGGTCGAGCTGGACCTGGCGCTGGTGCTGGGCAAGCGCCTGGAGATTACCGGTTCGACCTTGCGCAATCGTGATGACGCGTTCAAGGCAGAGTTGTTGCGCGAGCTGCGCCAGCAGGTGTGGCCGCTGTTCGCCGAGGGGCGCCTGTCGCCACAGCTGGTCGACACCTATCCGGTGGCGTTCGCCGAGGCGGCCTATGCGGAACTGGCGAGCAACCAGGTGTCCGGCAAGCTGGTGTTGGTGATTGATCCGACGCTCGTTTGATCTGGGCGCATGGCCCTTTCGCGGCACAAGGCCGCTCCTACAGGGATCGCGCAGACTGCCTACGGCACCAGGATGGTGTCCCGGGCCTCGGGCAGCATCCCCGGGTAGTCCAGGGTGTAGTGCAGGCCCCGGCTTTCCTTGCGTTGCATGGCCGAGCGGATCATCAGCTCGGCCACCTGCGCCAGGTTGCGCAGCTCGATCAGGTCGCGGCTGACCTTGTAGTTGCTGTAGAACTCGTCGATCTCGTCCAGCAGCATGCGCACCCGGTGCTCGGCGCGTTGCAGGCGCTTGCTGGTGCGCACGATGCCGACATAGTCCCACATGAACCGCCGCAGCTCGTCCCAGTTGTGGGCGATGATCACGTCCTCGTCCGAGTCGGTCACCTGGCTTGCGTCCCAGCAGGGCAGGGCGCGGGGCATGGCCACCTGGTCCAGGCGCGCCTCGATGTCGGCGGCGGCGGCGCGACCATAGACAAAGCATTCGAGCAGCGAGTTGCTGGCCATGCGGTTGGCACCGTGCAGGCCGGTGAAACTGGTCTCGCCGATGGCGTACAGGCCGGGCACGTCGGTGTGGCCGTGCTCGTCGATCATCACCCCGCCGCAGGTGTAGTGGGCCGCCGGCACCACCGGGATCGGCTGGCGGGTGATGTCGATGCCGAAGGTCAGGCAGCGTTCGTAGACTGTCGGGAAGTGGCTGGTGATGAAATCGGCCGGCTTGTGGCTGATGTCCAGGTAGACGCAGTCCACGCCCAGGCGCTTCATTTCGTGGTCGATGGCGCGGGCGACAATGTCCCGTGGCGCCAGCTCCTCGCGCGGATCGAAGCGCGGCATGAAGCGCTCGCCATTGGGCAGGCGCAGCAGGGCGCCCTCGCCGCGCAGGGCCTCGGTGATCAGGAAGCTTTTGGCCTGCGGATGGTACAGGCAGGTCGGGTGGAACTGGTTGAACTCCAGGTTCGCCACCCGGCAGCCGGCGCGCCAGGCCATGGCGATGCCGTCGCCGCAGGCGCCGTCGGGGTTGCTGGTATACAGGTAGACCTTGGCCGCGCCGCCGGTGGCCAGCACGGTGAAGCGTGCGCCGAAGGTGTCCACCTCACCGGAGTTGCGGTTCAGCACGTAGGCGCCCAGGCAGCGGTCGCCGTCCAGGCCCAGGCGGCGCTCGGTGATCAGGTCGACCGCCACGCGCTGCTCGAGCAGTTCGATGTTCGCGCGTTGCCTGGCCTGTTCCAGCAGGGTGGTGAAGATCGCGGCGCCGGTGGCATCGGCGGCATGGATGATGCGCCGGTGGCTGTGGCCGCCCTCGCGGGTCAGGTGGAATTCGAAGCCGCCGTCGTCGACGCTGTAGTGCTCGTCGCGGGTGAACGGCACGCCTTGCTCGATCAACCACTGGATGGCCTCGCGGCTGTGCTCGACGGTGAAGCGCACGGCGTCCTCGTGGCACAACCCGCCACCGGCGTTGAGGGTGTCTTCGACATGGGACTGCACGGTGTCGGTGTCGTCGAGTACCGCGGCGACGCCGCCCTGGGCCCAGAAGGTCGAGCCGTTGGCCAGGTCGCCCTTGCTCAGCACGGCGATGCGCAGGTGGCGCGGAAGGTTCAGTGCCAGGCTGAGACCGGCTGCACCGCTGCCGATCACCAGGACATCATGTTGGAATTGTTGGCTCATGTCGGGACACTAGTAATCTTTGGAAGGGGCACGGCACAATAGTCAAGCGCAGATGGCACTGTGAAACTATCGTGAAACCTGGCCGGGATGCCTTTATAGCAGCCCCGGGCGCCTGATTTCCAATGGCGCATATGGGGTGGTGGCGATCTTTTTAGGAACTTTCCGATACTCTTGGAAATCCTATGAAGGCTGCCCGTACGCCACAGATTGCCGCGGCGACGCAAGGCGGCAGCTCTATCTTGGGCTGACACCTGCGTAACGAAACCAGATTATCGACGCAGCCGGCCGTGACCGCGCTGCGTCTTTCGTGCGAGCCGACCAAGGGCCGCAGGAAACTTGCTTGGAGGGGAGAACTTTTGCGCAAAGCCCGAGTCTATGGTTGCAAGCCTGAACGATGGCTGTTGCAGCGCTCCTTCGAGATCACTGAGGAGTGTTCATGCTAACCCAGGAAGAGGATCAGCAGCTTGTCGAGCGCGTGCAGCGTGGCGACAGGCGAGCTTTCGATCTGTTGGTGCTGAAGTATCAGCACAAGATTCTCGGGTTGATCGTGCGTTTCGTACACGACACCCATGAGGCGCAGGACGTGGCGCAGGAAGCCTTCATCAAGGCATACCGAGCGCTTGGGAATTTTCGCGGTGACAGTGCTTTCTATACCTGGCTGTACCGAATCGCTATCAACACGGCGAAGAACTACCTGGTGTCCCGCGGCAGACGGCCACCAGACAGCGATGTGAGCTCCGAGGATGCGGAGTTTTACGACGGCGATCATGGTCTCAAGGATCTCGAGTCCCCAGAGCGCGCGTTGTTGCGGGATGAAATCGAAGGCACTGTCCATCGCACCATCCAGCAACTGCCGGAAGACCTGCGTACAGCATTGACGCTGCGCGAGTTCGATGGACTGAGTTACGAGGACATTGCCAGCGTCATGCAATGTCCAGTGGGTACCGTGCGCTCTCGAATCTTCCGCGCTCGGGAGGCCATAGACAAAGCCCTGCAACCCTTGTTGCAGGAAACCTGAGACAGCGGCGACAGCCAAGAGAGGAACCGCCATGAGTCGTGAAGCTTTGCAGGAATCGCTGTCCGCGGTGATGGATAACGAAGCGGACGAACTGGAACTGCGTCGCGTGCTGAACGCCGTCGACGATGCCGAAACCCGTGCCACCTGGTCGCGTTACCAGGTCGCCCGCGCAGCCATGCACAAGGAGCTGCTGCTGCCCAAGCTGGACATCGCCTCGGCGGTTTCCGCGGCACTGGCCGACGAGGCCGTGCCGGCCAAGGTCAAGCAGGGCCCGTGGCGCAGCCTCGGCCGCCTGGCCGTGGCCGCTTCGGTGACCGTTGCCGTGCTGGCCGGCGTGCGTTTCTACAACCAGGACGAGATCACCGGTGCCGAGCTGGCCGCCCAGCAGCCTGCCCAGCAGGGCCTGAGCATGCCACAGGCGCAAGGCCCAGCCGTATTGGCAGGCTATAGTGAAGGCAACGAGCAACCGACCGGGCCGATGGCCAACGGTGTGCTGCAGAACCAGGCCGGCTGGGATCAACGCCTGCCGGGCTACCTGCGCCAGCACGCCCAGGAGTCCGCGCTGAAAGGCAACGAGACCGCGCTGCCTTACGCCCGCGCCGCCAGCCTGGAAAACCGCTAAGTTAAGGAGGATCATGCGCGCGCTACCTCTCCTGTCGCTGCTGCTTGGCAGCAGCCTGACGGTGCAGGCCCTGGCCGCCAATTCCTCGCCTGAGGCGAGCGAGTGGCTGAACAAGCTGGCACGGGCCGAGCAGCAGCAGAGTTACCAGGGATCCTTCGTCTACGAACGCAACGGCAGCTTCTCATCCCACGATATCTGGCATCGCGTCCAGGATGGCAAGGTCAGCGAGCGGCTGCTGCAGCTCGACGGCTCGGCCCAGGAAATCGTGCGGGTCGATGGCAAGGTGCAGTGCGTCAGTGGCAACCTGGTCAGCAGCGTGGGCACACCGCCGGACAGCGCCCCGCGGGTGCTCGATCCCCTGAAGCTCATGAGCTGGTACGACCTGAGCGTGGCAGGCAAGTCACGCG
Source organism: Pseudomonas carassii (assembly GCF_036324045.1). Lineage (NCBI taxonomy): Bacteria > Pseudomonadati > Pseudomonadota > Gammaproteobacteria > Pseudomonadales > Pseudomonadaceae > Pseudomonas > Pseudomonas carassii. The sequence goes on from NZ_JAZDCT010000004.1 coordinate 160,567, forward strand.
TCGCCGGGCGCGACGCGGTGATTGTCGCGCTCACCCCGCGTGACCAGCATCGCTATGCCTTCGAATTGCACCTGGACCGCCGCACCGGCCTGCCCCTGCGTTCGTTGATGCTCAACGACAAGGGCCAGTTGCTCGAGCGCTTCCAGATGACCCGGCTGGACACCGACGCTGTGCCAACCGACGCCGAACTGGCTGCCGGTGCCAGCTGCAAGCCAGTCGAACGTCCGGTGGCCGGCACAGCCGAAACCGTCGCCGGATGGCGTTCGGACTGGCTGCCGCCGGGGTTCGAGCTGGTCAACAGTTCGGTTCGCCGCGACCCTGAGCGCAAGAGCAACGTCAGCAGCCTCATGTATGACGACGGCCTGGCCCGTTTCTCGGTGTTCCTCGAGCCGATCGGCAACGAGGCCGGTGTCGATACCCGTGCCCAACTCGGCCCCACCGTCGCGGTGTCGCGGCGCCTGAACACACCCAAGGGCAAGGTAATGGTCACCGTGGTCGGCGAGATCCCGCTGGGCACCGCCGAGCGTGTCGCCCTGTCGATGCGGGCCCAGGATGCCCAGACGCGTCAATGACGGCGCGCCTTCTGACAGCTCTTGTTACACAGAGCTGACATGAAATTAAGGCATTGTCATTTGCAATCCTGCCGCAAATTTTCTATAGGTCAGGCTTCTCGGAGTCTGGCCTTTCCTGCGTCTGCGGGAACCTTACTGCTAACTACGCTCGTTGTGACGGGAGCCGTATGTCAATACCACGCTTGAAAACCTACCTATCGATGTTCGCCGCCGTGCTCATGCTCGGCCAGGTGCTCAGCGCCCAGGCCGAGGAGTCCCTGCCGGACTTCACCACCCTGGTCGAGCAGGCCTCGCCAGCGGTGGTCAACATCAGTACCAAGCAGAAGCTGCCGGATCGCCGCATCGCCGCCGGGCAGATGCCGGACCTCGAAGGCCTGCCGCCGATGTTCCGCGAGTTCTTCGAGCGCAATATGCCGCAGCAGCCGCGTTCGCCCCGTGGCGACCGCCAGCGCGAGGCGCAGTCGCTGGGCTCGGGCTTCATCATCTCCAGCGATGGCTATGTGCTGACCAACAACCACGTGGTGGCCGACGCCGACGAGATCATCGTCCGTTTGTCCGACCGCAGCGAACTGCAGGCCAAGCTGGTAGGCACCGACCCGCGCACCGATGTGGCCCTGCTCAAGGTCGAAGGCAAGAACCTGCCGATCGTCAAACTGGGCGACTCGGAGAAGCTCAAGGTTGGTGAGTGGGTGCTGGCCATCGGCTCGCCGTTCGGCTTCGACCATTCGGTGACCAAGGGTATCGTCAGCGCCAAGGGCCGCACCCTGCCCAACGACACCTATGTGCCGTTCATCCAGACCGACGTGGCCATCAACCCGGGCAACTCCGGTGGTCCGCTGTTCAACATGAAGGGCGAGGTGGTGGGTATCAACTCGCAGATCTTCACCCGTTCCGGCGGCTTCATGGGCCTGTCGTTCGCCATCCCGATCGACGTGGCGATCGATGTGTCGAACCAGCTGAAGAAAGACGGCAAGGTCAGCCGCGGCTGGCTGGGCGTGGTGATCCAGGAGGTCAACAAGGACCTGGCCGAATCCTTCGGCCTGGACAAGCCGGCCGGCGCCCTGGTGGCCCAGGTCCTGGAAAACGGCCCGGCAGCCAAGGGCGGCCTGCAGGTGGGTGACGTGATCCTGAGCATGAATGGCCAGCCGATCGTCATGTCCGCCGACCTGCCGCACCTGGTTGGCAGCCTCAAGGACGGCGAGAAGGCCAAGCTGGAGATCATCCGCAACGGCAAGCGCCAGAACCTGGATGTCACCATTGGCGCTTTGCCAGAGGATGACGCCGACATCGGCCTGGGCGCGGGTGCCGATGGCAGCGCCGAGCGCAGCAGCAACCGCCTGGGCGTATCCGTGTCCGACCTGACCGCCGAGCAGAAGAAGTCGCTGGAGCTCAAGGGCGGCGTGGTCATCAAGGAAGTCCAGGATGGTCCGGCGGCCATGATCGGCCTGCGTCCGGGTGATGTCATCAGCCACCTGAACAACCAGGCCATCGCCTCGGCCAAGCAGTTCACCGAGATCGCCAAGGAGCTGCCGAAGAACCGTTCGGTGTCCATGCGCGTGCTGCGTCAGGGGCGTGCGAGCTTTATCACCTTCAAGCTGGCTGAATAAGCGGGTTGAACGGTAGGGAAAGGGCAGCTTCGGCTGCCTTTTTTCATGAAATTTCACAATTCCCTGTAGGAGCGGCCTTGTGCCGCGATCGGGTGCGCAGCGGCCGCAGAGGCGCTGTCACCGCTCGCCAGGTGCAGCGCATGCTGGATATTGCGGCCGCTGCGCGCCCGATCGCGGCACAAGGCCGCTCCTACAGTGCGTGAGTACACCCGATAGAGGAATCTCCCATATCCCTCCGGCTTGAGGTACAATTCCCGGCTATTTTTCGGCGGGCGTCCGGCTCGCAGCCTTTTCGAGTGTTGACCCGTGAGTGATTTGAGTCATATCCGCAATTTCTCCATCATCGCCCACATCGACCATGGCAAGTCGACGCTGGCCGACCGTTTCATCCAGATGTGCGGTGGCCTGACTGCGCGCGAAATGGAAGCTCAGGTTCTCGACTCCATGGATCTCGAGCGCGAGCGCGGTATCACCATCAAGGCCCACAGCGTCACGCTGCACTACAAGGCTCAGGATGGTAAGACCTACCAGCTGAACTTCATCGATACCCCCGGCCACGTCGACTTCACCTATGAAGTCTCGCGCTCGCTGGCGGCGTGCGAAGGTGCGCTGCTGGTGGTCGATGCCGGTCAAGGTGTCGAGGCCCAGTCCGTGGCCAACTGCTACACCGCCATCGAGCAGGGCCTGGAAGTCATGCCCGTGCTGAACAAGATGGACCTGCCCCAGGCCGACCCGGACCGCGTCAAGGACGAGATCGAGAAAATCATCGGCATCGACGCCACCGACGCCGTGGCCTGCAGCGCCAAGAGCGGCATGGGCGTCGACGAGGTACTCGAGCGCCTGGTGCAGACCATCCCCGCGCCGGAAGGCGAGATCGATGCGCCGCTGCAGGCGCTGATCATCGACTCCTGGTTCGACAACTACCTGGGCGTGGTCTCGCTGGTGCGCGTGCGCCAGGGCCGCGTCAAGAAAGGCGACAAGATCCTGGTCAAGTCCACCGGCAAGGTGCACCTGGTCGACAGTGTCGGCGTGTTCACGCCCAAGCACACCCAGACCGCCGACCTTAAAGCCGGTGAAGTGGGCTTCATCATCGCCAGCATCAAGGACATTCACGGCGCGCCGGTGGGTGACACCCTGACCCTGTCCAACACCCCTGAAGTCGAAGTGCTACCAGGCTTCAAGAAGATCCAGCCGCAGGTCTACGCCGGCCTGTTCCCGGTCAGTTCCGACGACTTCGAGGATTTCCGCGACGCCCTGCAGAAGCTCACGCTGAACGACTCGTCGCTGCAGTACATGCCGGAAAGCTCCGACGCCCTGGGCTTCGGCTTCCGTTGCGGCTTCCTCGGCATGCTGCACATGGAGATCATCCAGGAGCGCCTGGAGCGCGAATACGACCTGGACCTGATCACCACCGCGCCAAGCGTGATCTACGAGCTCGAACTCAAGACCGGCGAGACCATCACCGTCGACAACCCGTCGAAGCTGCCGGACGTCTCGGCGGTCAACGACTTCCGCGAGCCGATCGTCACCGCGACCATCCTGGTGCCACAGGAGCACCTGGGCAACGTCATCACCTTGTGCATCGAGAAGCGTGGCGTGCAGCGCGACATGCAGTTCCTCGGCAGCCAGGTGCAGGTGCGCTACGACCTGCCGATGAACGAAGTGGTGCTGGACTTCTTCGACCGCCTGAAGTCCACCAGCCGCGGCTACGCCTCGCTGGACTACCATTTCGACCGCTACCAGTCGGCCAACCTGGTCAAGCTGGACGTGCTGATCAACGGCGACAAGGTCGATGCCCTGGCCCTGATCGTGCACCGCGACAACGCCGCCTACAAAGGCCGTGCGTTGACCGAAAAGATGAAGGAACTGATCCCTCGGCAGATGTTCGATGTGGCGATCCAGGCAGCCATTGGCGGCCAGATCATCGCGCGGACAACCGTCAAGGCGCTCAGAAAGAACGTACTGGCCAAGTGCTACGGTGGTGACGTCAGCCGTAAGAAAAAGCTGCTGGAGAAGCAGAAGGCCGGTAAGAAACGCATGAAGCAGGTGGGTAACGTGGAGATTCCACAGGAAGCCTTCCTTGCCGTGCTCAGGTTGGATAGCTAGGTCCTATGTCGCTAAATTTCCCGCTGTTGCTCGTCATCGCCGTCGCCGTCTGCGGTCTGTTGGGTCTGATCGACCTGCTGTTCCTGGCCCCGCGCCGGCGGGCGGCGATCGCCAACTACCAGGGCAGCGTCAGCCAGCCCGAAATGGCCGTGGTTGAACGTCTGAACAAGGAGCCCTTGCTGGTTGAATACGGCAAGTCGTTCTTCCCGGTGCTGTTCATCGTGCTGGTGCTGCGTTCGTTCCTGGTCGAGCCGTTCCAGATCCCGTCGGGGTCGATGAAGCCGACGCTGGAAGTGGGCGACTTCATCCTGGTGAACAAGTTCTCCTACGGCATTCGCCTGCCGGTGATCGACAAGAAGGTCATCGAGGTGGGCGATCCGCAACGCGGGGATGTGATGGTGTTCCGCTACCCGAGCGACCCCAACGTCAACTACATCAAGCGTGTGGTCGGCCTGCCGGGCGACGTGGTGCGCTACACCAGCGACAAGCGACTGTTCGTCAATGGCCAGTCGATCGCCGAGCAACTGGTCGGCAGCGAGCCGGGCACTCTGGGCAGCGCCGAGCTGTACAAGGAAAAACTCGGTGAAGCCGAGCACCTGATCCGCAAGGAAATGACCCGCTACCGCATGCCGCCGGACCAGCAATGGACCGTGCCGGCGGGTCATTACTTCATGATGGGCGACAACCGCGACAACTCCAACGACAGCCGTTTCTGGGATGACCCGAACATTCCCAAGGAGCTGCACGGCATGGTTCCGGACCGCAACATCGTCGGCAAGGCGTTCGCGGTGTGGATGAGCTGGCCGGAGCCGAAACTCAGCCACTTCCCGAACCTGTCGCGGGTCGGGCTGATCCATTGAGTAACGACGGCGCTGTCCACGGACAGCGCCGATTGCATTTCTGACATAGGCTGTGTTCTCAGGGAGCGAGAGCTTTCGCCGTTTCCGGCGACAGACCGCAGTCAAACCGTCTTTCAGGATGTTGATTTGAACAACGCGTTGAACATTGCACGGGTGGCCCCATGAGCGCTTCCCTGGCCCGCCTGGAGCGCAAGCTCGGCTACACCTTCAAGAACCAGGACCAGATGCTGCTGGCCCTGACCCATCGCAGCTATGCCGGGCGCAATAACGAGCGCCTGGAATTCCTCGGCGATGCCATCCTCAACTTCGTGGTCGGCGAGGCGCTGTTCGAGCGCTTCCCGCAGGCCCGCGAAGGCCAGCTGTCGCGTCTGCGTGCCCGCCTGGTCAAGGGCGAGACCCTAGCCCGCCTGGCCCGTGGCTTCGACCTGGGCGAGTACCTGCGCCTGGGCTCGGGCGAACTCAAGAGCGGGGGCTTTCGTCGCGAGTCGATCCTCGCCGACGCCCTCGAGGCCCTGATCGGCGCCATCTACCAGGACGCCGACATGCAGACCGCCCGCGAGCGTATCCTGGCCTGGCTGACCGATGAATTCGACGGACTGACCCTGGTCGATACCAATAAGGACCCCAAGACCCGCCTGCAGGAGTTCCTGCAGTCGCGTGCCTGCGAGCTGCCACGTTACGAAGTGGTGGACATTCAGGGCGAACCGCACTGCCGGACCTTCTTCGTCGAATGCGAAGTGGTCCTGCTGAACAAGAAAAGCCGCGGCCAGGGCGTGAGCCGGCGTATCGCCGAGCAGGTCGCCGCCGCCGCCGCATTGATCGCCCTGGGCGTGGAGAATGGCAATGACTGAGAACACTTCGACCCGCTGCGGCTACGTGGCCATCGTCGGTCGCCCGAACGTGGGCAAGTCCACGCTGCTCAACCATATCCTCGGGCAGAAGCTGGCGATCACCTCGCGCAAGCCGCAGACCACCCGTCACAACATGCTCGGTATCAAGACCGAGGGTGACGTGCAGGCGATCTATGTCGATACCCCTGGCATGCACAAGGCCAACGACAAGGCGCTGAACCGCTACATGAACCGCAACGCATCGGCGGCCCTCAAGGACGTCGACGTGGTTATTTTCGTGGTCGACCGCACCAAGTGGACCGACGAGGACCAGCTTGTGCTGGAGAGGGTACAGTACGTCACCGGCCCTCTGATCATTGCGGTCAACAAGACCGACCGCATGGAAGAGAAGGCCGAGCTGATCCCGCATCTGCAATGGCTGCAGGAACAACTGCCGAACGCCGAAGTGATGCCGATCTCCGCGCAGCAGGGGCACAACCTCGAAGCGCTGGAAGCCCAGATCGCCAAGCACCTGCCGGAGAACGAACACTTCTTCCCGGAAGACCAGATCACCGACCGCAGCAGCCGCTTCCTCGCCGCCGAACTGGTGCGCGAGAAGATCATGCGCCAGCTCGGTGCGGAGCTTCCGTACCAGATCACCGTGGAGATCGAGGAGTTCAAGCAGCAGGGTCATGTGCTGCACATCCATGCGCTGATCCTGGTCGAGCGTGACGGGCAGAAGAAGATCATCATTGGCGACAAGGGCGAGCGTATCAAACGCATCGGTTCCGAGGCGCGCAAGGACATGGAAGTGCTGTTCGACTCCAAGGTCATGCTCAACCTCTGGGTCAAGGTCAAGGGTGGTTGGTCCGACGACGAGCGCGCCCTGCGTTCGCTGGGTTACGGCGACCTGTAAGCCCAAGCACTTCACCTGTAGGAGCGGCCTTGTGTCGCGAAAGGGCTGCGCAGCAGCCCCCAAGATCTCGACTGATACGTAGATCCCTGGGGCCGCTGCGCGGCCCTTTCGCGACACAAGGCCGCTCCTACAGGGGATTCTGTCAAATCTGGGTTACGAGATTCGTCATGGAACAACCCACCCCCCAACCCGCCTATGTGCTGCACAGCCGCGCCTACAAGGAAACCAGTGCGCTGGTGGACTTCCTCACCCCCCAGGGGCGGATGCGCGCGGTGCTGCGCCGGGCGCGGGGCAAGGGTGGCAGCTTGGTACGGCCGTTCGTGCCGCTGGAAGTCGAACTGCGCGGGCGCGGTGAACTGAAGAACGTCGGTCGCCTGGACAGCATCGGTATCGCGGCCTGGCTGCATGGCGATGCACTGTTCAGCGGGCTCTACCTCAACGAGCTGCTGATGCGCCTGCTGCCCGCCGAGGCGCCGCATCCGGCGTTGTTCGAGCACTACACCCTGACCTTGCAGGCCCTGGCCGCCGGACGTCCGCTGGAGCCGCTGCTGCGCTCCTTCGAATGGCGCCTGCTGGACGAGTTGGGCTATGCCTTTGCCCTGGACCATGACGTCAACGACAGTGTCGTTGTCGCCGAAGGGCTCTATCGCCTGCAGGTGGACGCAGGCCTTGAGCGGGTCGAGCTGTTCCAGCCGGGACTGTTCAAGGGCAGCGAGCTGCTGGCCCTGGCCCAGGCCGACTGGGAGGCGCCCGGTGCCTTGCTTGCCGCCAAGCGCCTGATGCGCCAGGCCCTGGCGGTGCATCTGGGGCCCAAGCCGCTGGTCAGCCGGGAACTGTTTCGCAAGCGCTGATCAGCACGTATGCTGTGGCCCTCAACCTTCAGGAGTGCCCCTTCGTGACTCACAGCAACCGCATGCTTCTCGGCGTCAACATCGACCACGTGGCGACCCTGCGCCAGGCCCGGGGCACCCGCTATCCGGACCCTGTCAAGGCCGCCCTGGACGCCGAGGAGGCGGGTGCCGACGGCATCACCGTGCACCTGCGCGAAGACCGCCGGCATATCCAGGAGCGCGACGTGCTGCTGCTCAAGGACGTGCTGCAGACCCGCATGAACTTCGAGATGGGCGTCACCGAAGAGATGATGGCCTTCGCCGAGAAGATTCGCCCGGCGCATATCTGCCTGGTACCGGAAACCCGCCAGGAACTGACCACCGAGGGCGGCCTCGATGTGGCCGGCCAGGAGGCACGGATCAAGGCGGCGGTCGAGCGCCTGTCGCGCACCGGCGCTGAAGTGTCGCTGTTCATCGATGCCGACGAACGTCAGATCGAGGCTTCGCGTCGCGTCGGCGCGCCGGCCATCGAACTGCACACGGGGCGCTACGCTGACGCCGAGACGCCGACCGAGGTGGCCGAGGAGCTCAAGCGTATTGTCGATGGCGTGGCATTTGGTGTTGGCCAGGGGCTGATCGTCAATGCTGGCCATGGCTTGCACTACCACAACGTCGAGGCCGTCGCGGCAATCAAGGGCATCAATGAACTGAACATTGGCCACGCGCTGGTGGCCCATGCGCTGTTCGTCGGCTTCAAGGCGGCGGTGGCGGAGATGAAGGCGCTGATCGTCGCCGCTTCGCGCTGAGTCGATCGCGGGGCAAGCCCGCTCCCACGCATTTGTTTGAGCTTCTGTGGGAGCGGGCTTGCCCCGTGATAGCTTTACTCGGCCTTGAACACCAAGGTAAACCGAGTCGGCCCTTCGACCTGGCTGCTCACCTCGACCCGCCCCCCATGCAGCTGCATGATCGATTTCACGATCGCCAGCCCCAACCCCGTCCCGCCTTCCAATCGCGAACGCCCGGCCCCCGCCCTGTAGAACCGCTCGAACAGGTGCGGCAAGTGCGCCTCGCTAATCCCCAGCCCGCGATTTTCCACCCACACGCCGATCTGGTCGCCGATTCGCTCGATGCCCACGGCCACCGGCTGACCTTCAGGGCCATGGCGAATCGCATTGCTGAGCAGGTTCGACAGCGCCCGCTGGAACATCAGCTTGTCCGCCAGTGCCGTTCCCCAGCCCTGCAGGTGCAGGGAAATGCCCTTGAGTTCGGCGCTGAAGGTGAACAGCTCGCTCACCCGCGCCACTTCGTCCGCCAGCGCCACGGGAACCAGGGCCACCTGGGTCTGCGGCTGGCTGACCTGGGCCAGGAACAGCATGTCGTTGATGATGCGGTTGAGCCGGGTCAGCTCCTCGACGCTGTCTTCCAGTGCCTCGCGGTACTTGTCACCATCACGCTCGCGGGCCAGGGTCACCTGGGCCTTGCCCATCAGGTTGCCGATGGGCGTGCGCAGTTCGTGGGCCAGATCATCGGAGAACTGCGACAGCTGGCGCACGCCCTGGTCGAGCCGGTCGAGCATGACGTTGATGGCGCGGGCCAGGTCGGCCAGTTCGGCGGGCAGGCCCTCGCCCGGCAGGCGATGCTCCAGGTCCTGGGTCGAAACCTGCCCGGCGATCCGGCGAAAGTGCCGCAGCGGGCGCAGGCCGCGCTGCACCAGCTTCCACGCGGCGATGCCGATCAGCACCAGCAGCAGCGGCAGGGCCAGCAGGGTCGAGTGCAGGTAGGCCTGCAACAGGCTGTTGTCGTCGCTGCGGTTGAGCGACATCAGGACCTTGACCGGGGTGTCGTCGCGCAGGCGCATCAGACGGCTGGCAGTGAGAATCTGGTTGCCATCGTCGTCGCGCCAGGTGTGGAAGGTCAGCCGGTTGTCGGCCTCCTGGTTCAACAGGTGCTGTGACTGCAGCGCCGGCCCCAGGCTGAGCAGGGCGGGGTGGCGGCCGTTGACGGCCAGCACGCTGAGGCTGAGGTTGTCGTGGCCCATGACCAGGTCGAGCAGGGGGTGGGCGCGGGCGCCGAGGTCATCGCTGCGCAGATCGACGCGCAGGTTGTGTTCGACCTGCTGCATCTTGCGCGCCAGGTCCTTGCGCGCCCGGCTGTCCAGCTCATGATCGAGGGCGAATACCGCCAGGCACGCCAGCAGCAAGACCAGCGCTGCCCCCAGCAAGGTGACGGTCAGGCCCAGGCGCAGCGACAGGCTGGGGCGCTTCACGTCCGTGCCTCGAGGACGTAGCCGACGCCGCGCAGGGTGTGGATCAGCTTGTCCTCGAACGGGTCGTCGATCTTTGCCCGCAAGCGGCGGATCGACACTTCCACCACGTTGGTGTCGCAATCGAAGTTCATATCCCACACCAGCGAGATGATCTGTGTGCGCGACAGCACCTCGCCGCTCTGGCGCATCAGCAGGTGCAGCAGGGCGAATTCCTTGGCGGTCAGGTCGATACGCTGGCCGCCGCGCCAGGCGCGGTGGCGGCCGGGGTCGAGCTCAAGGTCGGCGACTTTCAGCGTGCTCGGCTGCAGGTGCTGGTCGTTGCGCCGCAACAGGCTGCGGATGCGCGCCAGCAGTTCGGGAAACTCGAAGGGCTTGAGCAGGTAGTCGTCGGCGCCCAGGTCCAGCCCCTTGACCCGGTCGGCCAGACGGCCATGGGCGGTGAGCATCATGATCCGCGTCGAGGATTCGGCGCGCAGGCGCTGCAGCACGCCCCAGCCATCGAGCCCGGGCAGGTTGACGTCGAGGATCACCAGGTCGTACGCCTGCTGGCGGGCCAGGTGCAGCCCGTCGGTGCCAGTGTGGGCGCAGTCGACCACGTAGCCGTTCTCGCGCAGGCCCTGTTGCAGGTAGTCGGCGGTGCGGGGTTCGTCCTCGATGATCAGTAGGCGCATGGTCGGGCTCTGTGTGGAAAGGGGGCGATTCTCGACCCTGTAGTGACATCAGGGTCAAGCGGCGAGGATGTTACTGGATGCGAATGGGCAAGCGGCGGGAATAACGGATTTGTAATACGCGGGTCATGTGCCTGACAGGGCCGCCGCCATCATGGGACAAGCCCACTTCCACAAAACCAGCAGGATCCCGTGGGAGCGGGCTTGCCCCGCGATGCGGTTCTCTTGCAAGACTGTAATGTCCGCCTCACCTTCGCGTTAGCTCCCGCTTGCGATGATGGCCCTGTCGAAACGGTTATCACGAGGCAAGCACGATGAACCTGACCAAGTACCTGCTGCTGGCGATTCTCGCCCTGGGCAGCACCAGCGTTTTCGCCGAAGGCGGCGCGGAGCGTTCGAAGCAATTCTGGCAAGCGTTCCGCGACGACCAGGCGCGCCTGTATGGCGACAAGCAGCAGGCGCTGGCCGAGCGCGAGCGCAAGGCCGAGGAAAAGGCCCGCGAACTGGCCAAGGACTGAGTACTACACACCTGCGCCGCGACAGCTCCTCGCCGCTGGTGAACCTGGGCGCCCGAACGGGCGCCATTTTTTATTTGCGTGCCAGCAGCGTGGCGCGGCGTGGGGCCGGCAGACCTTCGACGGTCTTGCCGTGGTCGTTCGGGTCGAGGAAGTCGCCCAGCGACTGGTAGCGCATCCACTCGGTGCTGCGCTGCTCCTCGACGCTGGTGACACTGACATCGACGCAGCGCACATCGCTGAAGCCGGCGCGGCGCAACCAACGCTCCAGGGCCGGCACCGACGGCAGGAACCAGACGTTGCGCATCTGCGCGTAGCGGTCCTCGGGTACCAGCACCTGGTTTTCGTCACCCTCGATCACCAGTGTTTCCAGCACCAGTTCACCGCCCTTGACCAGGCAGTCCTTGAGCGCCAGCAGGTGCTCGATGGGCGAGCGGCGGTGGTAGAACACGCCCATGGAGAACACGGTGTCGAAGCCTTCGAGGTTGGCCGGCAGCTCTTCGAGGGCGAATGGCAGGTGCCAGGCCGGCAGTTCAGGCAGGTACTGCTGCACGGCCTGGAACTGGCAGAAGAACAGCCAGTTGGGGTCGACGCCGATGACCATGTCGGCGCCGGCGCCGAGCATGCGCCATTGGTAATAGCCATTGCCGCAGCCCACGTCGAGCACGCGCTTGCCCTTGAGGTCCAGGTGCGGGCCGACCCGCGACCATTTCCAGTCCGAGCGCCACTCGGTGTCGACATGCACGCCGAACAGGTCGAACGGGCCCTTGCGCCAGGGCGACAAGCCCATCAGTGCCTGGCGCATCTGCGCCCGGGTGGCGTCGTCGCAGGCGCAGTCCAGGCGCAGGCCGTCGACCAGGTCGATCTCGCTGGGAGTCAGCCGCGGCAGAGCCTCGAGGGCGCCACGCCAGCGGTCGAGGTCGCCGTGGCCCTTTTCCAGCTTGGCTTCGAGTTGCGCCTGCAGGCCCTGGGACCAAGTGGCAAGGGGCGTGCCCGCCAGGCGGCGGACGAGGGGAGACAGATCGATCATGGCAGGGCTATCAGCGAGGCGAAGTTGAGACATTGGAACCAGGGCACGACCTTGGAGAAGCCGGCGGCGCGCAGGCGCTGCTCATGGGTTTCCAGGGTGTCGGGCTTCATCACGTTCTCGATGGCGCTGCGTTTCTGGGCGATTTCCAGTTCGCTGTAGCCATTGGCACGCTTGAAGTCCAGGTGCAGTTCGTTGAGCAGGTCCTGCTCCTGCGCATCGGTGAAGCGCAGTTTTTCCGAGAGGATCAGCGCACCGCCCGGCAACAGGGCCTGGCGGATGCGGCCCAGAAGCTCCAGGCGCTGCTCGGGGGCGACGAACTGCAGGGTGAAGTTCATCGCCACCACCGAGGCTGGCTCGAAGGGCAGGGCGAGGATGTCGGCCTCCAGCACCTGCACCGGCAGCAACTCCTGGAACATCGAGTCCTGGGCGGTGAGGTACTGACGACAGCGCTCGACCATGGCCGCGGAGTTGTCCACCGCGATTACCCGGCAGCCGTCCGTGCGTACATGGCGGCGCAGCGCCTGGGTCACCGCGCCCAGCGAGGCGCCGAGGTCGTACAGCGCGGAGTTCGGCTGGGCGAAGCGCGCGGCCAGCACGCCGAGGTTCTCGACAATGGTCGGGTAACCGGGCACCGAGCGCTTGATCATGTCCGGGAACACCTGCACCACGTCTTCGTTGAAGACGAAGTCGGGCACCTGCTCCAGGGGTTGGGCGAAAAGGCGGTCGGGTTGTTTGCTCACGGGTGGGTCCAGGCGGCTGGCAATCTACAGGGGCGGCATTCTAGCCAAACCACGGCAAGCTTGCATGACTCACTGACCGGCGCCGTCCGCTCACTTCACCCGGATGGCGCAATCGAAGGTCTGCACCGGCCGCACTTCAGGGGCCCAGGGCTGCTGGTAGACCAGGATCAGGTGACCCTCGCCTGCGGCCTTGGCCTGGAAGCGCCAGGAAGAAAGCCCGCCGCTGCCGACGATGCCGGCCTGTTCCGGGGAGCTGTACACCTCGGGGCCGAGGCTGCGCAGGATCTCCGGAGCCGGGTTCTGCAGTAGCCAGCGGTAGCCGGTGGTGGGGTTGCTGGGCAGGGTGAGGGTCATGCTCTGGCCGACGACCAGGCGCGTGGGGCATTCGCTTTCGCCGTCCAGTTCGACGGTGCGTTGCGGTTGCTGGGCGCAGGCGGTGAGCAGGGCCAGGCCCAGGGGAACGAGCAGGCGAGGGGCGGACATGGTGGCTCCTGAGGCTGATTTAACCTGAGGATAACCGAAGCAGATGGAAGTTTGTGATGGCAGTGTTGGCGTCTCATTGCCATGCACGATCCCTGTAGGAGCGGCCTTGCGTCGCGAAAGGGGTGCGAAGCACCCCCAGGGTCTCTGGCCTACTTTGAGATAGCCGGGGCCGCTGTGCGGCCCTATCGCGACACAAGGCCGCTCCTACAGTGGCCCGGCTGGACGGTCAGAACAGTACTTTCGCCACGTCGGCAAAGCGCTTGGCGAAATGCACGGTCAAGCCGTCCTTCAGGTACTCCGGCAACTCCTCGAAATCGCCGCGGTTGGCCTCCGGCAGGATCAGTTCGAAGATCTTCTGCCGGCGCGCCGCGATCACCTTCTCGCGCACCCCGCCGATCGGCAGTACCTGGCCAGTCAGAGTCAGCTCGCCGGTCATCGCCACGCCTTTCTTCGGCGCCTGGTCCCGGGCCAGGGACAGCAGGGCGCTGGCCATGGTCACGCCGGCACTGGGGCCATCCTTGGGCGTCGCGCCTTCAGGGACATGCAGGTGGATGAAGGCCTCGTCGAAATAGCCCGGCGTGCCGCCGAATTGCTTGAGGTTCGAGCTGACATAGCTGTAGGCGATTTCCGCCGACTCCTTCATCACATCACCCAGCTTGCCGGTGAGCTTGAGGCCGCGGCCGAGGGTGTGGATGCGCGTGGCCTCGATCGGCAGGGTGGCGCCGCCCATGCTGGTCCAGGCCAGACCTGTGATCACGCCCTTGCCGGCCAGCACCTGCTCGCTGCGGAACAGCGGCATGCCCAGGGCGGGCTCGAGGTCCTTGGTGCCGATCTTGAGCTTGGCCTGCGGATCCTCCAGCAGCTTGACCACCGACTTGCGCACCAGCTTGCCCAGCTGTTTCTCCAGCTGGCGTACACCGGCTTCGCGGGCATAGCCCTCGATCACCGCGCGCAGGGCGGCGTCGTTGATGCCCAGGCTGGTCTTGGCCACGCCGGCCTTGTCCAGCTGCTTGGGCCACAGGTGGCGCTTGGCGATGGCGAGCTTTTCCTCGGTGATGTAGCCGGACAGGCGGATCACTTCCATGCGGTCGAGCAACGGGCCGGGGATCGAGTCCAGGGTGTTGGCGGTGCAGACGAACAGCACCTTGGACAGGTCCAGGCGCAGGTCCAGGTAATGGTCGAGGAAGTCGACGTTCTGCTCGGGGTCGAGGGTCTCCAGCAGTGCCGAGGCCGGGTCGCCCTGGTAGCTCTGGCCCATCTTGTCGATCTCGTCGAGCATGATCACCGGGTTCATCACCTCGACTTCCTTCAGCGCCTGCACCAGCTTGCCTGGCTGGGCGCCAATGTAGGTGCGGCGGTGGCCCTTGATCTCGGCCTCGTCGCGCATGCCGCCGACACTGAAGCGGTAGAACGGCCGGCCCAGGGATTCGGCGATGGACTTGCCGATGCTGGTCTTGCCCACGCCCGGCGGACCCACCAGCAGCACGATGGAGCCACTGATCTCACCTTTCCAGGCGCCCACGGCGAGGAACTCGAGGATGCGCTCCTTGATGTCGTCCAGGCCCGCGTGGTGACGGTCGAGTACCTTGCGCGCGTGCTTGAGGTCGAGCTTGTCCTTGCCGTACACGCCCCAAGGCAGGGCCGTGGCCCATTCCAGGTAGTTGCGGGTGACTGCGTACTCTGGCGAGCCGGTCTCGAGGATGGCCAGCTTGCCCATCTCCTCGTCGATGCGTTTTTTCGCCTGGTCAGGCAGGGTCTTGCCCTCCAGGCGCTGCTGGAACTGCTCCAGGTCGGCGCTGCGGTCGTCCTTGGTCAGGCCCAGCTCCTGCTGGATGACCTTGAGCTGCTCCTTGAGGAAGAACTCGCGCTGGTGCTCGCCGATCTGCCGGTTCACCTCGGCGGAGATCTCGTTCTGCAGCCGGGCCACCTCGACTTCCTTGCGCAGCATCGGCAGGACCTTTTCCATGCGCTTGAGCATGGGCACGCAGTCGAGCACTTCCTGCAGCTGGTTGCCGGTGGCCGAGGTGAGGGCGGCGGCGAAGTCTGTCAGTGGCGACGGGTCGTTGGGGCTGAAGCGGTTGAGGTAGTTCTTCAGCTCTTCGCTGTACAGCGGGTTGAGCGGCAACAGCTCCTTGATCGCGTTGATCAGGGCCATGCCGTAGGCCTTGACCTCGTCGGTGGGTTCCGCCGGCTGGCGTGGGTAGTCGACTTCCACCAGGTAGGGCGGGCGATGGTGCTTGAGCCAGGTGCGGATGCGCACCCGGGTCAGTCCCTGGGCGACGAACTGCAGCTTGCCGCCTTCGCGGCTGGCGTGGTGCACCTTCACCAGGGTGCCGTACTCGGGCAGGGCCTTGGTGTCGAAGTGGCGGTGGTCTTCCGGCGGGGTGTCCATGAAGAACAGCGCCAGGGAGTGATGCGGGGTCTTGGCGACCAGGTCGAGGGTTTCGGCCCAGGGTTCTTCGTTGACGATCACCGGCAGCACTTGCGCGGGGAAGAACGGGCGGTTGTGGATCGGGATCACGTAGACCTTGTCCGGCAGCTGCTGGCCGGGCAGGGCGAGGTGGTGGCCGGGGGCGGCCTGGGGATCGAGGTGTTCGACTTCGCTGTGTTCGTCGGGATGTTCCGGGAAATCCTGCTGGTCGCTCATGGGGCACCTGCGTGAATGGCTATGGTGCTTAGATGGGGCAGGGGAGGATGGGTTTCAATGGTAGACGAACGGGGTGAAACCATCGCGGGGCAAGCCCGCTCCCACGAGCCCTATACAGGCTGCGTGGGAGCGGCGGTTCGGCGCCCCGACTTGTCCCGCGATGAGGCTTACTCGGCTAGTTTGTAAGCGATGATGTAATCACCCATGCGGGTGCCCAGCGAGCCATGGCCGCCGGCGGTTACCAGCACATACTGCTTGCCGTCCTTGCCAGTGTAGGTCATCGGCGTGGCCTGGCCGCCTGCCGGCAGGCGGCCCTTCCACAGCTCCTGGCCGTTCTTCACGTCATAGGCGCGCAGGTACTGGTCCAGGGTGCCGCTGAGGAAGCCCACGCCACCGGCGGTGACGATGGAGCCACCCATGCTCGGCACGCCCACCGGCATGCCGATCGGCACCGGGGTGCTGTCGCGGGTGGTGCCGTTCTTGTGCTTCCACACCACCTTGTTGGTGAACAGGTCGATGGCCGCCACATAGCCCCAGGCTGGCGCCTGGCACGGGATACCGATCGGCGACATGAACGGATGCATGGTTACCGCGTACGGTGCGCCGGCGTTCGGCTGCACGCCGCTGGTCTCGCTTTCGCGCTTGCTGCCTTCGGCCACCTGCTCGCGCGGGATCATCTTCGACACGAAGGCCATGTAGTTCGGCGAGGTGAAGAGGATCTGGCGCACCGGGTCGACCGACACGCTGCCCCAGTTGAACACGCCGACGTTGCCCGGGTAGACCAGGCTGCCCTGCTCGGACGGCGGGGTGTACTGGCCTTCGTAGCGCAGGCTGCGGAACTGGATGCGGCAGAGCATCTGGTCGAACGGCGTGGCGCCCCACATGGCCTGTTCGGTCAGCTCGGGGCCGAGCAGGTTGAGGTCGGAGCGGGCCTGGGTCGGCGCGGTGTGGTCGCCTTTCACGGCGCCCTGCGGTACCGGGATCTCGCGGATCGGCACGATCGGCGTGCCGTCGCGGCGGTCGAGCACGTACAGGCTGCCTTGCTTGGTCGGCACGATGACCGCCGGCTTGACGCCGTCGTCGGTCTTCAGGTGAACCAGGGTCGGCTGGCTGCCGACGTCCATGTCCCACAGGTCGTGGTGGGTGAACTGATAGTTCCAGCGCGCCTTGCCGGTGGCCAGGTCCAGGGCGACGATGCCGGCGCTGTACTTCTCCGCGCCCGGGGTACGGTCGGCGCCCCACTGGTCGGGGGTCTGGTTGCCCAGCGGCAGGTAGATCATGCCGAGGTCTTCATCGACGCTGGCGATCGACCACATGTTGGCCGAGTTGCGGCTGTACATTTTCCCGTCGGCCAGGGGCTTGGTGTCGTCCGGGTTGTTGCTGTCCCAGTTCCACACCAGGTGGCCGTCGTGCACGTCGTAGGCGCGGATCACGCCGGACGGCTCGTTGGTCGATTCGTTGTCGGTGACGTGGCCACCGATGATCACCAGGCTGCGGGTGATCGCCGCCGGCGAGGTGGAGTAGTAGCCACCGGCGGTGAACGGGCCGATGCCGCGGGTCAGGTCGATCACGCCCTGGTTGGCAAAGCCTTCGCAGACCTTGCCGGTGTCGGCGTTGATGGCGATCAGGCGGGCGTCGGCGGTGGGCAGGTACAGGCGGCGCGGGCAGGCCTGGGCCACGGCCTGGCCTGCGTCGGTGATCTTCGGCGCGGGGCTGCCGTCACGGCTGACGTAGCTGTTCTCGTCATAGTACGAGACGCCGCGGCAGGTCATGTGGGCGAAGCCCTTGAAGGTGCCGGTGGGGCTCTTGACCTGCGGGTCGTAGCGCCAGATCTCGGCGCCGGTGTCCGGGTCCAGCGCCAGTAGGCGGCTGTGGGCGGTGCAGGCATAGAGCATGCCGTTGACCTTCAGCGGGGTGTTCTGGTTGGTCAGCTCCACCGGGTCGTTTTCAGTCGGCAGGTCGCCGGTGCGGATGCGCCAGGCCTCTTCCAGGCGGTAGGCGTTCTGCGGGGTGATCTGGCGCAGCGGCGAGTAGCGGTCACCGTGTTCGCTGCGGCCGTAGGCCTGCCATTCACCGTCCGGCATGGCCGGGGCGGCGCTGCCCATCTCGCTGTTGTCGCGGGTGAACTCGCCACGGATCTCGCCCGGGTGGGTGAACTGGCTGGCCACGGCGGTGGCGCCGGAGGCGACCACGGCGACGCTGAGCAGGGCGGTGTTGACCTTCGACGCGGGGCCGACCAGCGGGCGGCGCGCCCACGGCAGCAGCAGGACCACGCCGATGGCGAACCAGATGGCCAGGCGCGGCACCAGCTGCCACCAGTCCAGGCCGACTTCCAGCAGTGCCCAGGCGGTGCTGCCCAGCAGCACCAGGCCATACAGGCCCAGGGCGATGCGGCGCTTGGCCAGCAGCAGGATGCCGGACAGGGCGAAGCCGATACCGGCAATCAGGTAATAAAGCGAGCCACCCAGCTGGCTCAGCTTGATGCCGCCCGCCAGCAGGGCCAGGCCCATCAGCAGCAGCAATACGCCCATCAGGCGCGGTAGCCAGCGGGTTCCATTCTTGGCACCGTCAGTGCTCATCGTCTGTTCTCCGTAGTGTGAAAGGGTCGGGTTAGAAACTGCTCTGGATCTTCAGGCCGCCGATCAGGGCGTCATCGACCCGCGACACCCCGCCCGGATGGCGGATGTACTGCAGGTTCGGGCGCACGGTGAGCCAGTCGGCCAGGTGGATGCCGTAATAGAGTTCGGCGCTGTACTCGGTGTCCTGCACGGGCAGGAAGCCGGGGTTGTCGTAGTCGTCCAGGCCGTTGGCCTGGTTGATGAGGCGGGCGTTCTTGCGGTAGCCGGGATTGACGTGCACGCGGGCCAGGGCGAAACCGATGTCGTCCTTGGCGCGGGCATCGAAGGGCCCCTTGTAAACCACACCTGCCTGCACATAGTTGTCGATGGCATTGGTCTTCTTGTCGTGCACCGTGGCATTGGCGAACAGGCTCAGGCCGCGCGACTGGTCCGAGGCCAGCGCGGTCACCTGCTGCTGGGCGCCCAGCCACAGGCCATGCTTGCTCGAGCTGCTGCGGTAGGCGGCGCCGCTGATGGCGGCTGGCGCGCCGTTGCTGTCCTTGAGTACATCCTGTGCCTTGGCATTACTGTAGTAGTAGCCGGCGCGATATTCCCCTTTCAGGCCATTGACCCGCGGGCTCCAGACCAGTTCGATCGGCATCACCGCGCCTTGGGTGCCGCTGCCGCTGAGCTTGAAGCCGTTGCCGCTCTCGAGGTTGGAGGGGTTCTGCTCGAACACGCCGACCTGGGCGTAGAGTTCGTCGTTCAGGTTGTAGCGCACGCGCAGGGCCCACTGGCTGACCGGCCAGTTGTACCAGATGCCACCGACCCAGTTGCCCACCTGCGAGCCGCAGAACGCCAGGTTCTGGAAGTCGCAGGGGAAGCTGTTGAAGTCCTCGCCTTCGCCGAAGCGGCCGAATTTCACGTCCAGCGCGCCATCGAAGTATTTCTGCTTGATCCACATCTGCGTCAGTCGCCAGGTCTCGCCACGGCCCCAAACTTCCTGGGCCGAGGTGAAGCCACCGACGCGTGGGTCGTTGATGCGGTCGTTACTGATGTTGTCGCCATGGCGTTCGGTGACGGTCAGCTGGAACTCGGTGTCGTGCCAGCCAAGGATCTTTTGCAGGTCCATGTTCACGCCGAAGGTGAACTGGTCGCTGTAGCGTGCCGCGCGGTCATGGCTGTAGCCGCCGTGCAGGTTGCTGCCCATCTCGCCGGTGTAGCCGAGGGTGAAGTCATAGCCTTTCTCCAGCAGCTCACTGCGGGTCCCGCCCCAGTCGCCGAGCATCCACGGCGAGTCCTTGGCGAACATCTCGCTGGCGCTGGTGGTGGGGGACAGGGCGCCGAGCAGGGTGGCGAGGGCGAGGCCGGAGTAGCGGGTATTGGGCAGCTGGAGCATGAGATAGCGCTATCTTTTGATTGTTGAGGAAACGGCAAGCGCAACGAAGTGCGAGATCTTCGAAGGGAAATGACTGCGTTGGATATTGAGTGAAGCGATTCAGCTTGCGGCGGGGAGGATATAGGGGAAGTTGTAAGAAAAAAAGACAAAATGTCGCAGGGGATTGTTGCTGATGGGGTAACAGTCAATCGGCCCATCGCGGGGCTAGCCCGCTCCCACGGTGGGAGAAGGCTTACCCCGCGATGACGTCAGAACGAGGTGCGCAAGCCGACCTGCACACTGCGCCCCGGCGCCGGCGCGATATCGCGCAGGATCGAGCTGGCATAGCGCACGGTCTGGTCGGTGAGGTTCTCGCCGCGCACGAAGGCCAGCCATTCACTCTGGCCGATGTCGAAGCGATACCCCAGGCTGGCGCCGAGGGTGGTGTAACCGTCTGTGCGGGTCTCGTTGGCCGGCTTGCGGTGCTGTGACGCGGCATGCTGTACATCGACCCGCGCCTGCCAGCGGTCCAGCTCCCAGACCAGGCCGCTGTTCAGGCGCAGCGGGGCGATGCGCGGCAGTGGCTCGCCGCTGTCGAGGTTCTTGGCCCGGGTGTAGTCGCCGGACAGTTCCAGGGCGAAGCTGCCGTAGCGGTTTTCCAGCAGTTGCCAGCGGTCCTGGGCCTCGATGCCGTAGAAGCGTGCCCGCACGCCCTGGTAGGCATACTCGGGGATATCGCCGTGATCATGATCATGGTCGTGATCGTGGTCATGATCGTCGTGGTCGTGATCATGGCCTTCACGCAGGTTGCCTGTGCCGATCAGGCCGATGTAGTTGCGAAAGTGGCTGTAGAACACGCCGACGCTGCCCTTGTGGGTGCCGTTGTCGAAGCGCAGGGCCAGGTCGGTGGAGATGGCCTTTTCCTTGTTCAGGTTCGGATCGCCGATCTCGTAGGCGCCGGTGGCCACGTGGGCACCGTTGGCGTACAGCTCGTAGAAGGTCGGCGCGCGCTCGGTGTAGCCGAGGTTGGCGGCCAGCGACCAGACCGGGTCGAGCTGGTACACCGCGCCCGAGGACAGGCTGAAGGCGTTGAAGCTGCTGGCGCTGTCGGCTCCGGCGAAGTTCTCGTTGCCCTTGGCGTCCGGATCGACCCGGGTGTGTTCCAGGCGCGCGCCCAGGCTCAGGTTCAGGCGTTCGCTGGCCTGCCATTGCTCGAGCAGGAACAGCGCCAGGCTGTCGGTGTCGGTGTGCGGGACAAAGGCTTCCTCGCCCAACGCGGAGAATTCGTTGCGGCTGACCTGGGCGCCGACCACGCCCTCGACCGGGCCCAGCGGCTGGTGACGGGCTTCGATGCGCGCCTCGTAGC
This sequence comes from Pseudomonas carassii, assembly GCF_036324045.1. Taxonomy (NCBI): domain Bacteria; kingdom Pseudomonadati; phylum Pseudomonadota; class Gammaproteobacteria; order Pseudomonadales; family Pseudomonadaceae; genus Pseudomonas; species Pseudomonas carassii. The sequence goes on from NZ_JAZDCT010000004.1 coordinate 181,939, forward strand.
CCTTGTTCTTGAAGGTGGTGTGCACCTCGCCGCTTTCGATCTCGCGGTGCTGATAGTCGGTGTAGCCGGCATCGACCTTGACCGAGCTGAACGGCCCGTCGAGGTCGCGCAGCTCCGAGGCGAAGCCGTAGTGGTCCTGCTGCATGTCCAGGCGCACGCCGGGCTCGGCCACCGAGCCGTAGTTGCTGTCGTAGCGGCTGTAGGACAGGCCGGTATAGCCATGGTCCCAGTGGTAGGAGCCACCGATCGCTCCGCCGTCCTGACGCCCGTCGCTGTTTTTCAGGCGATGCTTGCTGCCGGGCTCATCGGCATCGCGGACCTTCGAACTGCGGGCGTAGCCGGGGATGCGCAGGTCGTTGAACTGGCGGCTGTTGGCGTCCAGGTGCAGGGCGAAGGCGCCGTTGCCGGCCTCCAGCTTGCCGGCGCTGCTGCGGGTGGTGTCGGCGCCGCCGTAGCGCAGCTCGCCCGCGCCGTGGATGCCGTCGATGGGCGAGTTGGGGATGCGGTTGTCGAAGGTGTTGACCACGCCGCCGATGGCATTGCCGCCATACAGCAGCGCGGCCGGACCGCGGACGATCTCGACCCGCTCGACGGTCACCGGGTCCAGTGGCACGGCGTGGTCGTAGGACAGTGACGAGGCGTCCAGGGCGCCGACACCGTTGCGCAGGATGCGAATACGGTCGCCGTCCAGGCCGCGGATCACCGGGCGGCTGGCGCCGGGGCCGAACCAGGTGGAGGCGACGCCGGGCTGTTTGTTGAGGGTTTCACCGAGGCTGCCGTGCTGCTGTTGCAGCAGGTCGTCGCCTTCGAGGACGGTGCTGGGCGCGGCCAGCTGGGCGTTGCCCAGCGGGTTGGCGGTGATCACCTGGGGTTGCAGTTCGACGGCCTGGCTGGAGGTGGAGGCCAGCCAGAGCGCGACGGCAAGGGGGGAGAGGTGCAGCGGCGTGTGACGCATGGGGATGTGGCGTTCCTTGGCAGAATTGTCATCAGTTACTTTATAACATTTCATCACAAGCTGTTTGCCACTGGCCAGTACTTTGTGAGGTGACGCATTTACCCTGTAGGAGCGGCCTTGTGCCGCGAAAGGGCCGCAAAGCGGCCCCAGGATCGTGGCCATGACCTATGTCGTCGGGGCTGCTTTGCAGCCCTTCGCGGCACAAGGCCGCTCCTACAGGGCACAGCGGAAGAGGCTGTAGATGCCACTACACTCGTGTAAGGTGCGCACCTTCCCGAACCTGGAGCACTGGCATGAGCACGGCCAATCACAACGCGCTGCACGGCAAGACCCTTGAGCAGATCCTCACCGAGCTGGTGGCGCACTACCAATGGCAAGGCCTGGCTGAGCGCGTCGACATCCGCTGCTTCAAGAGCGACCCGAGCATCAAGTCGAGCCTGACCTTCCTGCGCAAGACCCCGTGGGCACGGGAAAAGGTCGAGCAGCTGTATGTGAAGCTGCAGCGCAAAGGCTGATGCCGCGCCGCCCCTGGCTGATCCTGGCGGCCGTCCTCGGCTGGACCGGCCTGGCGATCCAGTTGTACCTGGTGCTGCTGGCGCGCTGGCAGGAGCAGGCCAGCCTGATCGGCGGGCTGGTCAACCTGTTCTGTTATTTCACCGTGCTGAGCAACACACTGGTGGCCACCGTGCTCAGCCAGGCCGCGTTCGGCCGCGAGTCGGCGGCCAGGCGCTGGTTCCTGTCGCCGGCGGTGAGCTCGTGCATCGCCGCGAGCATCCTGCTGGTGGCGCTGGCCTACAGCCTGTTGCTGCGCCACCTGTGGCAACCCCAGGGCTGGCAGTGGCTGGCGGACGAACTGCTGCACGATGTGATGCCGCTGGTGTTCGTCCTGTACTGGTGGCTGGAGGTGCCCAAGGGGCGGTTGCGGCTCTGGCACCTGGCGGCCTGGACGTTGTACCCGGCGCTGTATTTCGCCTTCGTGCTGTTGCGCGGGCATGAGATCGGGGTCTATCCCTATCCGTTCATCGATGTGGCACGGTTGGGATATGGGCAGGTGCTGGGCAATGCCCTGATGGTGCTGGCGGGGTTCTGGGGGATCGGGTTGGTATTGCTGGGGTTGGATCGCTGGCGCAGGCTGTCGTGAGGTTGCCGATATGCAATCCGGTGTAGGAGCGGCCTTGCCGAGGCGTCGGACCGGCCGGAAAGGGCCGCGCAGCGGCCCCGGGGTCTCAGCGTCAGGTCAGAAATTGCTGGGGCCGCTGCGTGGCCCTTTCGCGGCACAAGGCCGCTCCTACACCGGGGTGTGCAGAGCCCGATCATTCGTCGTCGGCGGTACCGTCAGCTCGCCAGTAAGCCGCTGCCTTGAGGGTATCCTCGGGCACGCCTTTTTCCAGCAGCAGCGCCTTGGCCTGGCGGGTCAGTGCTTTTTCCAGCGCCACCCAGCCATACAACCGGCCTTGGGGCAACGCCAGGTGCTTGACCCGCTCCAGCACATCCTCCTGGTGCCGGCGCACCCAGATCACCTCGACCTGGGCCTTGCTCGTCAGCGCCTGGCGCTCCTGCTCGTCCTCGATCTGGATCACCGCCAGCACCTGGCGGCCCGCCGGCAGTTCCTCCAGGCGCCGGGCAATGGCGGGGATCGCCGTCTCGTCGCCGATCAGCAGGTAGCTGTCGAAGATATCCGGCACCACCATCGAGGCCCGCGGGCCGGCGATGTCCAGGGTCTGGCCAGGCGCGGCCTGGGCCGCCCAGGTAGAGGCGGGGCCGTCGCCATGCAGGACGAAATCGATATCCAGCTGGTTGTTCACCAGGTCGATGCGCCGTGGCGTGTATTCGCGCATGGTCGGCCGGGCGCCGCCGTCGCGGCCCAGGTTGCGCGCGTCGATGGCTTGCTGTTCCTCGGCGGTGAGGGCGAACAGCAGCTTGATGTGGTCGTCCGTGCCGACACTGGTGAAGCCGGCCAGCTCCGCGCCACCGAGGGTGATGCGGCGCATGCGCGGGGTGAGGTCGGTGACCCGCAGCACTTCGAGGCGGCGCTGGCGGATCTCGTGGTTGACGCGATGAATGGTGTCGCTCATGGGGTGTTCTCCGTAACAGGGGTGGCCGGCCCGGAGGCGATGGCCTTGGCGGTGTCGTTGAGCAGGTTGCGCACCCGCTCGATCTCTTCGCTGGTCCAGCGGCCACTGTGCATGTGCAGGGCGTGGCGCAGGTTGCCGACGGCTTCGTGGATTTCCGGTGGACGGTCGTGGCCGCGCAGGGCGCGCTTGCTCACCTCGATGCGCATGCGCACGCCGTCGAGAGCGACGGCTTGTTCCTGCAAGGCACTGCGGCCGGCATCGGTGATGGCGTAGAGGCGCTTGCTGCCCTGGATGGCGCCGGTGACCAACTCGGCTTCCTCGAGATAGCTGAGGGTGGGGTAGATCACCCCGGGGCTGGGGCTGTAGCTGCCGTCGAAGAGGGTCTCGATCTGGCGGATCAGGTCGTAGCCGTGGCCGGGTTGCTCGGCCAGCATCGACAGCATCAGCAGCCTCAGGTCGCCCGGGGCGAATACCCGCGGGCCACGCTCGCCGCGGCCTGGGCGGCGTTCGAAGGGGTCGTGGTCGCGCATGGGGAAGGGCTCCGTCTGTTTAGATATATCGCAAGATATTACTCAAGATATATCTAAAGACAAGCCTTCAAATGCAGATGATTATCATCTAATTTTTTGATGGTTCAGGATTGGCCCGTCACCTGCGGCGCCTTGCAGGCGGTGGGGTTGCCCGGCTCCAGGTATGGCATGAGGATCGGCGCCATGCCCTTGAGCACCTGCACCGGCAGCGCCGAGGTGAACTTGAAGGCTTCAGCCGAGCGCCCGGGGACGAACGCGGTGAGGGTGCCGAAGTGGTTGTCGCCGAGGAAGAACACGAAGGTCGCGGTGCGGTTCAGCGAACGCGAGCCGATCAACCGGCCGCCGGCGCCGAAGCTTTCGATGCGGTTGTCGCCGGTGCCGGTCTTGCCGCCCATCACCAGCGGGGTGCCGTCGTGCAGCTTGAAGCTGCCGGAGATGCGCCGCGCGGTGCCGGCGTCGACCACCTGCGACATGGCGCCCTTGAGCGCCCGGGCGACTTCCACCGGGAGAATCCGCTGGCCACGGTCCGGGTCGCTGATCAGCTGCGTTTCGTAGGGGGTGTTCTGGGCGAAGTGCAGGGTGTCGATGCGCAGCGTGGGCAGGCGCACGCCGTCGTTCTGGATGATCCCGACCAGTTCGGAGAGCGCGGCCGGACGGTCGCCGGAGCTGCCGATGGCGGTGGCCAGCGACGGTACCAGGTGGTCGAACGGGTAGCCGACGCGCTTCCAGCGCTGGTGGATATCGGTGAACGCCTCGATCTCGACCATGGTGCGGATGCGGCTGTCGCGGGCGCCCTGGTGGCGGCTCTTGAACAGCCAGCTGTAGACCTCCTGGCGCTCGAAGCGGCTGGCGTTGAGGGCGTCCTTGAGCGAGGCGCCGGGGTTCTTTAGCAGGTAGCCGAGCAGCCACAGGTCCAGCGGGTGGACTTTGGCGATGTAGCCCTGGTCAGGCAAGTCGTACTTGCCCGGGCCGTAGGCTTCGTACATCTCCACCAGGCGGCCGTCGGTGAGCTTGGCCATGGCCTTCTTGTCTTCCTTGCTGTGGGCGCGAACGAAGGCGTTGAAGGTTTCCTGGCCGGCCTCGGGGAACAGGTAGCGGTGCACCGCGGCCAGGCGCTGCGGGGTCACGCGCATGCTGTCGAGGAAGGTGTCCAGACGCTGCTGCGAGGTCTTGCGCTGGTACTTCTTCCAGAAACGCATGGTGTAGTTGGAGCCTTCGCGGTCAGCGAAGCGCGCCAGGTACTCCTGGCGGCGCGGGTCGCTGTCGTCCCTGAGCAGTGGTTCGCGGTTGAACGGCTGCTGGTAGGTGACGTAGCGCACGATGTCGCGCATCAGGCGGATGAACGGCAGGTTGATCGACTCGCGCAGGGCATCCTTGAGGGTCGGGTTGCGGTTGTTGTCTTCCTTGCGGAAGTTGTTGAACACATGCATGCCGCCACCGGTGAAGAAGGCCTCGCCGGTGTTGGCCGAGTACTTGCGTTCGAGCGCCGCGTCGAGCATGGCGTCCAGGCTCTGGTTCTTGCTGTTCTGCATCAGCCATTCCAGCGACCACTGGGTGAGGCGGTCGAGTTCGGCCACCGGGACCTTCTTCAGCTCGGCCGCCGGCTTGCCGGCGTACTTGTCGTGCAGCTCGGCGATGATTTCCAGGTAGGTGGTCAGCACCCGCAGCTTGGCGGTGGAGCCCAGTTCGAGCTTGCTGCCTTCGTTGATGTCGAAGGGCTGGTTGGTGCTGTCGGTCTGCACCCGCACCCGCGAGCCGTCGGCGGTGCGTTCGAACAGGGTGAAGCTGTAGCTCACCTGGTCGGTGGTCTTGGCGGTGAGCAGGCGTTCGCCGATCAGGCCGATCTGCGCGGCGAACTCCGGGTCGGCGAGGTTCTTCAGGTACTGGCTGACCTGCACCTGCAGGTCGGCCTGCAGGGTGCTGGTGGCCGACAGGTCGAGGCGGTCGAGGTCGTACAGCGGCCGGTTGAGCATGGCCGCCAGGCGATTGCGGGCCAGGCTGATGCCTTTGTTGGTGATGATCGGCACGATGGTCGGTTGGGCCACCCAATCGCGGTACACCGCCTTGCTGGCCAGGGCGGCGTCGGCCAGAGGGCGCTCGATGATGCCGTTGGCGGCGAGTACGCGGATGTGCGAGTCGGTGAGCTCGGCCAGTTCGATGCGGCCCTTGGACAGGTAGTGCGAAGGGCGGCGCTGGGCGATCATCAGCGACAGCACCTGGCGCAGGGCCAGGCCGCGTTCGGCCATGCTCTTTTCATCGCTGGCGGTGGAGGTGAGGGCCTGGTTGACCTGGTCGAAGTCGGCGCCGTACCACACCCGCAGGCCTTCGGCCATGCCGTGCACCTCGCCGTGGCCGGGCACCGCCGACAGCGGCACGCTGTTGAGGTAGTCGCGCACGATGCGTTCGCGGGCCTCGGTGGTGTCCGGGCCGCCCTGGTAGGCACGCACGCTGGCGGAAATCATCTGGCGGATCTTCTCGGCGCCCGAGACGGTCAGCCCGTCGGGCGAATGCCGGTACTTCTCGAGCTGGGTGGCCAGGGTGCTGCCGCCGGCCGACTGCCCGGGCAGCGCCAGGTACTTGGCTACCTGGCTGTAGGCGGCCTTGGCGAAGCGCGGCCAGTCCACCGCCGGGTTGTTCTGCGGGTCTTTCGGGTCGAGCAGGTCGCGGTTCTCGATGAACAGCAGGCTGTTGACCATCACCGGCGGGATCGCCGCGAAGTTCGGGTACAGGTGCTGCGGGTAGTTGTACTGGTAGAGCATGTCGCCGCGGCAGTCGGTGATCGACAGGCCGGCCTGGATCTTCTCCACGTAGGGCACGAACAGGCCGTGATCGACGTAGTTCATCAGCGCCGGGGAGAAGCGCACCTGCTGGTTGATCAGGTAGTCGCGCTTGAGCAGTCGCGGCAGGAACTCGCCCAGGGCGCTGTAGCCCAGGCGCCTGTCGAAGGGGCCCTCGCCCGGGTAGACGATGGCGTCGCTCGGGCCGGGCTCCAGGGCGTAGGTGAGGGTGCCGGCCAGGCGGCTGAACTCGCGCGATTGCAGGCGTGAGGTCTGGAACTCGTCGTAGGCTGCCAGGCCCACCGCGACCAGGCCGATCAGCAGGATGAGCAGGATCAGGCGCCACCACAGGCGGCGCTGACGTGGGGTCTTGGGCAAGGGGGCTTCAGCCTGAGGTGCTTTGGGTGCTTCCGTTCCGGTTGGTTCCGATTGCCACAGTGCGCCCATAGTCTTAAGTCCGGCCAAGTGTTTTCGCGTTACTTGTCTGAAGCTTAGACGCTGGCCCAGTTTGGTGAAAAATTTGTAAGAAGCTTCGAGCAATCGCGTATGAACATGCGCCTTTGGTGCGACTTCCATTCTTCGGCAATGTTGTTAATGTAGCTGCCCCATTCCTGTGCATGGGTGGAGCGAGGCCAGAATGCCCCTCCGATGAAGGGCTTTTTGCCGAGAATTCTCGCCAAATATCCCGCTGTATATAGTGAAAAGCCCTGCAAGTGGCTTCCTATACTGCTCGCCCCCTTCGACCCGCCGGCGCCCCGCGTCCGGTGGACAGGCCCGCCCACAAGGCGGCCTGGCGAGACGACGCCCCGCCTATCGGCGCGGCCGGTGCTGCACGAAGGTCAAATCCAATAACAAAATGAGGTTGTATTGCTATGCCAGTCGGCAACCATCCTGCCCCCGACGAGTCCGTCCAAGGCGGCCCGCTCAAGCGCGAGCTGGGCGAACGGCACATCCGTCTGATGGCCCTTGGCGCCTGTATCGGCGTCGGCCTGTTCCTGGGTTCGGCCAAGGCCATCGAAATGGCCGGCCCCGCCATCATGCTCTCCTACATCATCGGTGGCCTGGCCATCCTGGTGATCATGCGCGCCCTCGGCGAGATGGCCGTGCACAACCCAGTGGCAGGCTCCTTCAGCCGCTACGCGCAAGACTACCTCGGCCCCCTGGCGGGCTTCCTCACGGGCTGGAACTACTGGTTCCTGTGGCTGGTGACCTGTGTCGCCGAGATCACTGCGGTGGCCATCTACATGGGCATCTGGTTCCCCGACGTGCCGCGCTGGATCTGGGCGTTGATGGCCCTGGGCAGCATGGGCGCGATCAACCTGATCGCGGTCAAGGCATTCGGCGAGTTCGAGTTCTGGTTCGCCCTGATCAAGATCGTCACCATCATTGCCATGGTGCTCGGCGGTATCGGCATCATCGCCTTCGGCTTCGGTAACGACGGTGTCGCCATGGGCATCTCCAACCTGTGGAGCAACGGCGGCTTCATGCCCAACGGCGTGACCGGCGTGCTGATGTCGTTGCAGATGGTGATGTTCGCCTACCTGGGCGTGGAAATGATCGGCCTGACCGCCGGCGAAGCGCGCAACCCGCAGAAGACCATCCCCCAGGCCATCGGCTCGGTGTTCTGGCGCATCCTGCTGTTCTACGTGGGCGCGCTGTTCGTGATCCTGTCGATCTACCCGTGGAACGAGATCGGCAGCCAGGGCAGCCCGTTCGTGATGACCTTCGAGCGCCTGGGCATCAAGACCGCCGCCGGCATCATCAACTTCGTGGTGATCACCGCCGCGCTGTCGTCGTGCAACGGCGGTATCTTCAGCACCGGGCGCATGCTCTACAGCCTGGCGCAGAACGGCCAGGCCCCGGCCACTTTCGCCCGCACTTCGAAGAACGGCGTACCGCGCAACGCGCTGCTGCTGTCGATCGCCGCACTGCTGCTGGGCGTGCTGGCCAACTACCTGGTGCCGGAAAAGGTGTTCGTCTGGGTGACCTCGATCGCCACCTTCGGCGCGATCTGGACCTGGGTGATGATCCTGCTGGCGCAGCTCAAGTTCCGCGCCGGGCTGAGCACCGCCGAGCGCAACGCGCTGAAGTACCGCATGTGGCTGTGGCCCTTGAGCTCGTACCTGGCGCTGGCGTTCCTGGTGCTGGTGGTGGGGCTGATGGCGTACTTCCCGGATACCCGCGTGGCCCTGTACATCGGCCCGGCGTTCCTGGTGCTGCTGACGGTGCTGTATCACACCTTCCGGTTGGCGCCCAAAGGTCAGGAGCAACGTGTGACAAGCACGGCTTGCTGATGTGTTGCGGGGGCCGCGTCGCGGCCCCTGTCTGTGTCAACTGGCACTTTTACCAGTAGCTCCCCCTCGCCACCTTCATCTAACTTGCCTGCAGGGCAGACAAGGAAGGTGCGTCGCATATGCGTGGCAGCGTTCCAGCATTCTTCAGGTACGTGGTCGTTGGCCTTTTCAATACGACGCTCCATATCGTCGTGTTCACGGCGATGCGCGTGTTCGCAGGCGCCGACCAGGCCACCAGCAACCTGATCGCGTTCTTCGCCGCGTTGTCGTTCTCCTTCGTCGCCAATGCCTGGTTCACCTTCCAGGCGCCCATCTCGCTCATTCGCTACCTGACGTTCGTGATCGTCATGGGCAGCCTCAGCTTTACCGTGGGTTGTGCTGCCGACCTTCTCGGTTGGCCTTCGATCGTTACCGTTCTGGTGTTTTCCCTCATCAGCCTGCTGCTCGGGTTCCTGTTTTCGAAATGGTTGTTCACGCAGAGGCGCAAATGGACATTTCGCTGATAGTGCCGGTGTTCAATGAGGAGCAGGCGATCAGGCCGTTCTATGACGCGGTTCGCAGCGCGCTGGCCAATGAAACCGTGCGGGTCGAGTTGATATTCATCAACGACGGCAGTCAGGACGGGACTGAAAGACAGATCCGCCAACTGATCGCCGGCGATCCTGATGTCGCGTTGATCGATCTGTCGCGCAACTTCGGCAAGGAGGCGGCTTTGTTTGCCGGGCTCGAACAGGCCAGTGGCGACGCGGTCATTCCGATCGACGTCGATCTGCAGGACCCGGTCGAGGTCATTCCGCAGCTGATTGAACAATGGCGTGCGGGGTTCGACGTGGTGCTGGCCAAACGACGGGATCGTTCTTGTGACAGTTTTTTGAAGCGGTACTCGGCGTCGGCCTTCTACTTCCTGTTGAACCGGATTTCGCAGATTCGCATCGAGGAAAATGTCGGCGACTTCCGCCTGCTTGATCGCAAGGTCGTAGAGGTGATCAAGTTGATGCCTGAGCAGCAACTGTTCATGAAGGGCATGCTGTCGTGGGCAGGGTTCAGGACCACGGTGGTCGAATATGACCGCTCTTCGCGCTCGGCAGGGGAGAGTCATTTCAACGGTTGGAAACTATGGAACCTGGCGCTGGACGGGATTACTTCGTTCAGTACTGTGCCGCTACGTGTGTGGACCTACGTAGGGAGCGCCATCTCCCTCGTCACACTTGCCTTTGCTGCCTATCAGGTCGTGGACAAGTGGCTATACGACAATTCGGTGCCGGGATATCCCTCGTTGATGACTGCCACCCTGTTTCTGGGGGGGGTGCAACTGATCGGTATTGGCGTTCTGGGCGAATATATCGGACGCATTTACATGGAGTCCAAGCGTCGGCCTCGTTACATCGTCCGGCAAGCTATCCGCCGTGCCAGTACGACAGAGAGTAAGCCCTCTCTGGAGGGCAGAAAATGAAGAAAGTCCTGGATACACCTGGCGGCTGGTTATTGGTTTGCCTTGGGATAGCGCTGCTCGCGAGTGCTGCACGTCTGTATCACGTACCAGGGCCAGTGCTTTGGCTCGATGAGGCGTATTCCGTGACAATCGCTGGCATGTCACCTTCGCAGATCTTATTCCACACTATCCGAGACGTCCATCCGCCGTTTTACTACTTATTGCTGCATTACTGGATCGAACTCTTTGGCAATGGTTTGCTGGCCGTGCGGGGGCTGAGTGTTCTCTGCTCAAGCCTCAGCGTGACAGTTGCCATGCTCATCGCTGTTCAGTTGGCAAATCGAAGGGCTGCGTTGTTAGTGGGCGTTTTGTTTGCCCTGCTGCCCATCTCCGTGCGTTATGGTCAGGAAACGCGCATGTAGGCGCTGCTGGCTTTGTTGCTGCTTGCCGCGACATCGATGCTATTGCATTGGACTCAGCAACCGAAGCGCTATCGCCATTTGATTGGCTATGGCCTGTTGATCACTATTGGGCTGTACACTCACTATTTCACGATGTTGGCCGTGGCGGCTCACTGGTTCTATCTATTGTTATTCTTCCTCATATCTGCTGGACGGCTGATCCGACAGCGTGGGTGGTGGGTGTGCAATGTTATGATTGCTTTCGCGTACCTACCCTGGCTGCCATCATTGATCGCGCAGCTTGCAAACGTGACATGGGTTGGATGGCTACCGGCGGTGACGTTTAATACGTTGCCCTCTACCTTGTGGGTGTTCCTCACCTTGAATGATGGGCTGGGGTATTCCAAGTGGCTATTCTGGCTGGCGCCGATGGTGCTGGTTGTCGCATGCGTAAAGATTGCGCTCAGCGATAAAAGGCCATCGCGGCCTACTTGGTTGATTCTTTCAGCTTTGTGCCATTGATTCTGACCTGGTTGGGCTTGTGCTTGATGTCGCTGTACTTCATTCGTTACCTTTCCTTCGCCGCCAGCGGATTACCGATTCTGATAGGGCTGGGGCTGGAAAATGCAGTCGCTCGCTCTCGTTACTGGACTCTACTGTTGCTGGCCTGCCTGGCCGGGCAGATCGCAGCACTGCATCATTTGTACGAAGGGCAGGTAAATACCAATAACTCGGACTGGCGGCATGTCAGACTGGACAGCGTCCTCGGCAAGGTCAATGAGCTATGGCTGCCTGGAGATTTGATTGTTGTAAATGGGCTTTTTGGGTACTACACCGCAAACTACTACAATGCCACTGGTCATGAACCTCTCGTCTATGAACGCGGTCAGCATGGCGACAACTCTGGACAGTCACCTGCGACTTATGGCTGGCTCTCATTGATATTCCCAAAATCAGAACAGTTGTATGTTACCGACTTGAATAAACTATTTGCTCCCTCTGGGCGTGTCTGGTGGATTGGTGTCGGGATGGTCGAAAATACTGAGCAGTAATGGCCTAGGGGCTGGCATCAGATCGAGCGTTTTGATGGTGGAGTCGCCTTTGCTCTGCTATTCAGCCAGACAACTCCACCCAAGCCTCAGGCCGCGACCTCGCTGTGTGGCTCGAAGCTATCCGCCCGGGCCAACTGCCACATCCGCGAATAGAACTGCCCATTGACCTCGCCGGTCAGCAACTCGCCCGGCTTGAGGAACACGTGCATCTGCGAGAACAGCTTGATCTCGGTGGCCGAGATCCGCCGCACCAGGTGCTTGGCCTCCAGTTGCGCCGGATGCTCCAGGCCCGCCGCGGCGAGCATTTCGGCCAGGGCGCGCAGGGTGTTGTGGTGGAAGTTGAGCACCCGCTGGGCTTTGTCCGGCACCACCAGCGCACGCTGGCGCAGGGCGTCCTGGGTGGCCACGCCGGTTGGGCACTTGTTGGTGTGGCAGCTCTGCGACTGGATGCAGCCGATGGCGAACATGAAGCCGCGCGCTGAGTTGGCCCAGTCGGCGCCGATGGCCAGCACGCTGGCGATGTCGAAGGCGCTGACGATCTTGCCGCTGGCGCCGAGCTTGATCTTGTCGCGCAGGTTCAGGCCGACCAAGGTGTTGTGCACGAACAGCAGGCCCTCGCGCAGCGGCACGCCGATATGGTCGGTGAACTCCACCGGGGCGGCGCCGGTGCCGCCTTCCTTGCCGTCGACGACGATGAAGTCGGGCAGGATGCCGGTTTCCAGCATGGCCTTGGCGATGCCCATGAATTCCCACGGGTGACCCAGGCAGAACTTGAAGCCCACCGGCTTGCCGCCGGACAGTTCACGCAACTGGGCGATGAACTGCATCATCTCGATCGGGGTCGAGAAGGCACTGTGGCGTGATGGCGAAATACAGTCCTCACCCATCATGACGCCACGGGTCTCGGCGATTTCCCGGGTCACCTTGTGCTTGGGCAGGATGCCGCCATGGCCGGGCTTGGCACCCTGGCTCATCTTGATCTCGATCATTCGCACCTGCGGGTTCTGCGCCTGGGCGGCGAAGCGCTCGGGGTCGAAGCGGCCGTCCGCGGTGCGGCAGCCGAAGTAGCCGCTGCCCAGTTCCCAGACCAGGTCACCGCCGTGTTCGCGGTGGTAGGGGCTGATGCTGCCTTCGCCGGTGTCGTGGTGGAAATTGCCCAGCTTGGCGCCCTGGTTGAGGGCCCGGATGGCGTTGGCGCTGAGCGAGCCGAAGCTCATGGCCGAGATGTTGAAGATCGATGCCGAGTACGGCTGGGTGCACTGCGGGCCGCCGACGCTGACGCGAAAGCTCGCCGGGTCGGCCAACGGCGCCGGGCGCATGGAGTGGCCGATGAACTCGAAGCCCGACTCGTAGACGTCGATCAAGGTGCCGAACGGTTTGTCCGAGGCTTCGTTCTTGGCCCGGGCGTAGACCAGCGAGCGCTGGGCGCGGGAAAAGGGCAGCGCGTCGCTGTCGGATTCCAGCAGGTACTGGCGGATCTCCGGGCGGATGCCCTCGACCAGGTAGCGGATGTTGCCCAGGATCGGGTAGTTGCGGCGGACCGCGTGGCGTTGCTGCAGCAGGTCGAACACACCGATCAGGCTGATCACCCCGGTGGTCAGGGTGAACGGCCACAACCAGTCGTGGGCGAGGAACGGCAGGCTGGCGAGGGTGAACAGCACGCAGGCGGCGAAGAAGGCGTAACGGCTGAGGAGTGACAGGCTCATACGGTGTCCTTGCGAATGGCTCGGTCAGGCTCAGGGGCCTGGGGCAAAGCCCGACCATAGCCCGGTTGGGCGCCGCTATGCCAGCGTGGGGCGGACGAGAAAAATGAAAATTGGGGTATTGAAAATCATTCGTGATGAGATATGTTATAAAGTAACTATAGCTCGCAGGAGATTGCCCCCATGAAAGCAGGTATCCACCCCGCCTATCGTCCCGTGTTGTTCCACGACACTGCCGCCGATGTGTTCTTTCTGATCGGCTCGACGGTCGAAACTGATCGCACCCTGGAGCACAGCGATGGGCAGACCTATCCGTATGTGGCGCTGGATGTGTCCAGTGCCTCGCATCCGGTGTACACAGGGCAGCAACGCAAGACCACGGTCGAAGGGCGAGTGGCCGGGTTCAACAAGCGCTTCGCCGGTTTCCAGGCCAAGCGTTGATCGTGTAGGCGATCACCTGGCCTTTTGGGCTGCGCTGTCGCGCAGGGAGCAGCGTTGCAAGCATCACCATCGTGGGAGCGGGTTTGCCCCGCGATCACCGGCGAAGCCGGTGCCATTCCCTCCCATCGCGGGGCAAACCCGCTCCCACGATGGTGATGCTTGCAACTTCGTTTCCTGCACGATTTCCTACAGCAGAGGTTTGTCGCGCAACAGATGCTGGCGCCATTGCGTCTGTTCGGTGGCTGTCGAGTCGACAAGAAACTGGTACTTGCCCGCCACGCGGGTGGCTACCGCGACACCCTCCCGGTACAGCACGCGGTTACTCGCCACCGCCGGTACCTTGGCCCCAGGCAACAAGGTACCCACCAGGTTCAACGGATCGCAGCCGCTGACCATCACCAGCTCGCCTTGCGGCGAGCGTCTGCGTACCTGGCGCAACAGCCCCACGGCTTCGGGCAAGGCGAACTGCTCACCCGCCAGCCCGGCGATAAAGCGCCCGCCACGGATTTCGCCACGGGCCTCGAGGCGGTGGTAGCAGCGCAACAGGTCGCGCCATGGCGGCAGCACATCGCTCTCGCGCTCCAGCAGGCGCCAGCAGACGACGCCATAGCGACGCAGCAGGCTGCGTGCCACATGTTCCAGGCGCAGGTTGGCGTCCACTGCAATGCTCGAACGGCGCAACAGCGCCCAGCGTCCGGCGTGGACCATGCTGCTCGACAGCGCGGGATGGCCGCGGCGGCTGTTACGTGAAGTGCGCTTGGCCGCCGGCGTGATCAGGCTGCGCAGGCCGCTGAAACCATCGGCGCTGGCCAGGCCCGAACCTACCAGTTCCTGCAGGGCTGCCTCCAGCTCGCTGGGTAGCAGATGAGCTTCGTGGGCCAGTTCATCGAAGAACAAGGCGCCTTGTTCCTGCAACGTCTGCAATACCCGTCGTGCGCGTGCGCCCAGTTGTTCGAGGTCGGCTGTGGGCGCCAGGCTGCGCCACAGCCCCAGGTGTTCGCGTGGCAGCAGCACCAATGGCGTGCTGGTCAGGGTACTGGCTGATTGTGTGGCGGCCAGCCGGCTCCAGGCCCACTGGCCGCTGCGACAGGCATCGTCCAGCCAGTGCGGGCTGTAGTCCTTGATCCGTGCCGGCAGCAGGTCGCTTTCCCAGGCGCCGGCGGCAGCGGGGAAGCCTTGCAGCTGGGCGAGCACTTCGCTCAGCGCCTGCGGCCCGCGCAGGCGGGTTTCGCCGCCCAGGTGCTGCCAGTCGAACAAAAACCTCATGAAGACCTGCAGACTGACCGGCTCGATTTCCTGGCGCAGGCGCTTGACCGTGTAGCGGTGGATGCGTGCCAGCAGGTGTCGCTCGCACCACTGCAGACCAGTCTGGCCTGGGCTGAAGTGGCCGCGCATCACGTAGCCTTCGCCTTCCAGGCGGGCCAAGGCCTGTTCAGCATTACCCGCCGCCTGTGCAAGCGGGTCGATGATCTCGGCCAAGGTCAATGGACCGAAGCCACTGAGCCGGGCGCGCAGCAACTCTACCAGGGCCGAATCGAGGTCGGGCGGATCGGCGAAGCCCGGCAACACCGCAACGTCCGGGTGCGGGCGGGCGTCGGGATACAGGATCAGCATCGTCTGCAGGCGCTCGCGGGCGAACCACAGGCGTCGCTCCCCGGCATCCAGATGACAGGCGCGACCGGCCTTGGCCAGTTGCAGCAGCAGTTGCGGCCAGCCGGGATTGCCCTCGACTTCAGGTTGGGTAATGGCGCCCAGGCTCATCAGCGCCTCATGCATTTCGTCGGCATTGTTCGCCTGTGGCCAGGCCTCGGCCTGCACTGCGGCGATGGCATCGCCGTCCAGCGCACCCAGGTCGTCGGCGCTGTGCACGTCGTTCCAGCGTCGGTTGAGCACGGCCTGGGTACGCCGCTCTTCAAGCGGCGCGTCGTCGAGGAAGGTGTAGGGGCGGGCGTTGAGGATGGCCGAAGCCAGCGGTGAAGGGGCCGGCAGGTCGCGACTGAGCAGGCGTACCTCGCCGTTCTCCA
Organism: Pseudomonas carassii; assembly: GCF_036324045.1. Lineage (NCBI taxonomy): Bacteria > Pseudomonadati > Pseudomonadota > Gammaproteobacteria > Pseudomonadales > Pseudomonadaceae > Pseudomonas > Pseudomonas carassii. The sequence goes on from NZ_JAZDCT010000004.1 coordinate 197,623, forward strand.
TGCGCCGCAGCAACGCCAGCCAGCCCTCGCTGTCCATGGCCTCGTGCAGGCAGTCGTCGAGGGTCTGTTGCACCAGCGGGTGGTCGGGGATCTGCCGCTCTCCGACGATATTCTCCAGGCAGGCGATCTGGTCGGGGAACACGGCGGCCACCAGGTCCTCGCTCTTCATCCGCTGGATCTGCGGCGCCACCTTGCGTCCGCCCACATAGCGCGGCAAGGCCAACGCCACCGCCGCGTTCCAGCGCCAGCGCACGCCGAACAGCGGCGCATCGAGCAGGGCCTGGACCAGAATCGGCTCTGCGCTGCGGCTGTGCAGGTAGCGCCATACTTCGTCCAGCGCGAAGCTATGGCTGGTGGACAGCGACAGCACGATGGCGTCCTCGCTGGCCGCCGCCTGCAGTTCGAAATTGAACGCACGGCAGAAGCGCTTGCGCAGGGCCAGGCCCCAGGCCCGGTTGATCCGGCTGCCGTAGGGGGAGTGAATGATCAGCTGGGTGCCGCCGGACTCGTCGAAGAAACGTTCCATCACCAGCGTCTGCTGCGAGGGCAGGGCGCCCAGTACCTGCCAGGTGCGGCCCAGGTAGTCGAGCAGCTGCTCGGCGCAGCCTTCATCCAGGGCGTAGGTCGTTTGCAGCCAGGCGTGAACCTGCTGGCCATCGCCGGCCTGCAATTGCTGGTCGATCCGCTGTTGGAGGCGGGCCACCGCGACGGACAGCTCGTCACTGCGCCCCGGCGCCTCGCCCAGCCAGAACGGGATGGTCGGCGGCAGGCCGTGGGCGTCCTCGACCCGTACACGTCCCGGTTCGACCCGCAGGATGCGATAGGAGGCGTTGCCCAGCTGGAAGATATCGCCGGCGATGCTCTCCACCGCGAAGTCTTCGTTGACACTACCGATGTTCAGCGCCTGGGGTTCGAGCAGCACCGCATAGTCGGCGGTCTCGGGGATGGTGCCGCCGCTGGTCAGGGCGGTCAGCTGGCTGCCGCGGCGCCCGCGCAGGGTGTGGTTCACCGCATCCCGGTGCAGGTAGGCGCTGCGGATGCCCTGGCGGCCGTTGAAGCCTTCGGTGAGCATGCGCAACAAGGCTTGGTAATGGTCTTCGTCGAGCTGGCCGTAGGGACTGGCCCGGCGCAGCAGGTCGAACAGCGCTCGTTCGTCCCAGGGCTGGTTACTGACCTCGGCGACGATCTGCTGGGCCAGCACATCCAGTGGCGCCGCCGGGATGTGCAGTTCGTCCAGCTCACCCTGGCGCACGCAGTCGAGCAGGGCGACACATTCGATCAAATCGTCCCGCGAGGTGGGAAAAAGGCGCCCCTTGGGCACGCCGTCGACCTGGTGGCCGGAGCGCCCGACCCGTTGCAGCAAGGCGGCGATCGAGCCCGGCGAGGCGATCTGGCAGACCAGGTCGACCTCACCGATATCGATGCCCAGCTCCAGCGAGGCGGTGGCCACCAGCACCTGCAGTTCGCCGCCCTTGAGACGCTGCTCGGCGGCCAGGCGATGCTCCTTGGCCAAGCTGCCGTGGTGCGCGGCCACGGCGTGGTTGCCTAGGCGCTCGCCGAGGTGGCGGGTCAGGCGCTCGGCCAGGCGCCGGGTGTTGACGAACACCAGGGTAGTGCGGTGCTCGCGGGCAAGGCTGGCGAGGCGGTCGTAGACCAGCTCCCAGACATCCGTGGCCATCACCGCGCCCAGCGGCACGGGCGGCACTTCCAGGGCCAGGTCGCGATGGCGGACATGGCCGATATCGACGATGGCGCAGGGGCGCTCCTGCCCAACCAGGAACCGCGCCACCCGCGCCACCGGGCGCTGGGTGGCGGACAGGCCGATACGTCGCAGCGGGCGACCGGCCAGGGCCTGCAGACGCTCCAGGGTCAGCGCCAGGTGGCAGCCGCGCTTGTTGCCGGCCAGCGCGTGGATTTCGTCCACGATCACCGTGTGCACGCTGGCCAGCCCCTCGCGGCCCGAGGCCGAGCCCATCAGCACGTAGAGCGATTCCGGCGTGGTCACCAGGATATGCGGCGCCAGCTTGCGCATGGCCGCGCGCTCCTTCTGCGGGGTGTCGCCGGTGCGCACGGCGGTGGTGATGCGTGGGGCCTTCAGGCCAAGCTGTTCGATCTGCCGGCCGATACCTTCGAGCGGCACGTCGAGGTTCAGGCGGATGTCGTTGGACAGCGCCTTGAGTGGCGAGACGTAGACGATCTGGGTCTGCGCCGGCAGTTCGCCGCCCTGCGCCAGGCCTTGGCGGAACAGCTCGTCGAGCACGGCGAGGAAGGCGCTGAGGGTCTTGCCCGAGCCGGTCGGCGCGGCCAGCAGCATCGACTGGCCGCGGTGAATCAACGGCCAGGCGTCGGCCTGGGCCTCGGTGACCGTGGCGAAACGCTGGCGGAACCAGGTGGCGACGGCGGGGTGGAACAGGCCGAGCACCGGGTGTTGGTGGGCGGGGAGGTTCATGGGTTGGTTATGGCGGGTTGCCGGTGGATTGGCAAGGGGCCGTTCGTCCGGGAAGCCTATCGCGGGGCAAGCCCGCTCCCACGCGTACCCGGCAGGGCTCTGGTGGGCGCGGGCTTGCCCCGCGATAGGGCCTTGTCAGGTATCCTGCGCCTCTTCATCCGCCCGTGAGTCCACCATGTCCAACACCATCCGCATCGCCGCCGCCCTGCTCATCGACGCGCAAGGCCGCACCCTGCTGGTACGCAAGCGCGGTACCCAGGCGTTCATGCAGCCCGGCGGCAAGATCGATGCGGGCGAGTCGCCGGCCCAGGCGCTGGTGCGCGAGTTGCACGAGGAGCTGGGGCTGCGCGTCGATCCGGCCCAGGCCATTCACCTGGGCCGTTTCAGTGCCCCGGCCGCCAACGAACCGGGCTTCGAAGTGCAGGCCGAGTTGTTTCGCGTCCAATGCACCGCGATGGTAAGCCCGGCGGCGGAAATCGAAGAGGTGGCCTGGCTGTCCGCCGACCAGGCGACGGACCTGGATCTGGCCCCCCTGACTCGCGACCTGATCCTGCCGCTGTGGCGCGAAGGCCTCAACGCACCGCGCTGACCCCGTCCAGGGTGGCGAACGAGGTGTCCTTGGCGGTCAGCAGGAAGTCACGCATGTACGGCGCATCGAGCATGTCGGTGCGTACCGCGGCGTAGAGCGTGGCGAACAGCCCTTTCTCGCCCAGGCGCTTGCCCTTCACGTAGCCCCGCGAGCTGTACTCGTGCAGCGCCCAGTGCGGCATGCCGCACACGCCGCGGCCGCTGGCCACCAGTTGCATCATCATCACCGTCAGCTCCGAGGTGCGTACCGCGGCCGGCTCGATGTCGGCCGGCTCCAGAAAGCGGGTGAAGATGTCCAGGCGGTCGCGTTCCACCGGGTAGGTGATCAGGGTCTGGTCGAGCAGGTCCTGGGGCACGATGTATGGCTTGCTGGCCAGCGGGTGCTGGTTGGCCACGGCGAGCATGGCCTCGTAGGTAAACAGCGGCACGTAGGTGATGCCGGCCAGATCCACCGGGTCGGAGGTCACCACCAGGTCCAGGTCGCCACGGGCCAGGGCCGGCAGCGGGGCGAAGGCGAAGCCCGAGGCCAGGTCCAGCTCCACCTCCGGCCAGGCGTCGCGGAACTGGTCGATGGTCGGCATCAGCCACTGGAAGCAGCTGTGGCACTCGATGGCCATGTGCAGGCGTCCGGCGGTGCCGCCGGCCAGGCGGGCGATGTCGCGCTCGGCGCCGCGCAGCAGTGGCAAGGTGGCGTCGGCCAGTTGCAGCAGGCGCAGGCCGGCGCTGGTGAAGCGGATGGGCTTGGTCTTGCGCACGAACAGCGGCAGGCCCAGGCGTTCCTCCAGCTCCTTGAACTGGTGCGACAGCGCCGACTGGGTCAGGTGCAGGCGCTCGGCGGCCTCCACCAGGCTGTCGGCTTCGCGTAGGGCATGAAGGGTTTTCAGGTGGCGGATTTCCAGCACGACGGCTCCGTGAGCATTCTTTGAGCTAAAACGAGGTTGCGTTGAGTTTCCCTCATGTTACCCTGCGCTGTCGACAACAGGATGCACACGACCGCTCGGCAAGGTTCATGAAACTGTCACGGTTTTGTGGCAGCGCGCCCGAACGGATTTCATCAGACTCGCGCTCTACTGGGGATCTGCATTCTGGTGTTTCTTTCATGCGGGCTTTACTACTTTTCTTCTTGCTGCTGGTCAGCGTGCCGGCGAGCTTCGCCGAGGGTCGCTGCGACGTCCATGTGCCGGTGCAACGGGCCGAACTGGGTGAACTGAGCCTGGTTTACCAGAGCGTCGGCGCGTCTCGCGATCCGGCGCTGTTGCTGGTCATGGGCCTGGGCGGGCAGCTCATCCACTGGCCGGACGACGTGGTCGAGGCGCTGTGCCGCCAAGGTTTTCGGGTGATTCGCTACGACAACCGCGATGTCGGCCTGTCGCGCTGGAACCAGCTGCCGGCCTCGGCCAACCTGACCGTCGAACTGCTGCGCTACAAGCTGGGCCTGCCGGTGTCGGCGCCCTATACCCTCACCGACATGGCCGGTGACGGCCTGGGCCTGATGGATGCCCTGGGGATCCGCCAGTTCCATGTGCTGGGCGTGAGCATGGGCGGCATGATCGCCCAGCACCTGGCGGCCATGGCCCCGGAGCGGGTGAGCAGCCTGACCCTGGTGATGTCCAGTTCGGGTGCCGCCGGCCTGCCGGCGCCGGATCCGGCGCTGGTGCAGTTGCTGGCGCGGCGCAGCGCGCCGAGCCGCGAGGTGGCCATCGAGCAGCAGGCCGACCTGTTGGCGGCGCTGGGCAGTCCGGAGGTGCGGGACGACCGTGCCGTGTTGCTGGCACAGGCCGCCGTGGCTTATGACCGGGCGTTCAATCCGGAAGGGGTCAAGCGCCAGATCATGGCGATCCTTGCCGAACCCAGTCGGGTCGAGTTGCTCAACCAGCTGCGGGTCCCGACGCTGGTGGTGCACGGCACCGCCGATCCGTTGCTGCCGGTGATGCACGGGGTGCATCTGGCGGCGCATATCCGGGGCAGTCAGTTGCGGCTGATTCCGGGGCTGGCGCATCGTTTCCAGGAGCCGTTCAAGGCGCCGTTGCTGGGGGCGGTCCTACCCTACCTACAGGCGCATCGGCAGGATGTCACGCATATCGCCCGGCTCTAGAACCCATCGCGGGGGGGGCCCCCCCCCCCCGCCCCCCCCCCCCCCCCCCCGGGGGGGGGGGGGGGGGGGCGCCGGGGGGGCAGAAGAAAGGCCGCCCCCAGCCAGCCCACCCCCCCCCCCCCCCCCCCCCCCCCCCCCCCCCCCCCCCCCCCCCCCCCCCCCCCCCCCCCCCGCCGGCCCCCCCCCCCCCCCCCCCCCCCCCCCCCCGCCCGGCGGGGGGGGGGGGCCCCCCCCCGCGATTCGTTCAATGCATGCGCACCCAAACGCTTACCAGCACCGTCGCCGCCACCAGCCAGGCCACCGTGGCCAGTGCCAGCGACGCTTCCAGGCGCAGGCGGTCGACCAGCACGTACAAGGTTGCCAGGTACACGAAGTACGGAATGATCGACCACATCCCGAACAGGATGGTGGTCTTCAGGTCTTCCAGCGATCGCCCCTTGCCGACGATGTAGTGGGCGATCAGGGCAAAGGTGGGAAACAGCGGCACCAGGCCGGCAATGTAGTAGTTGCGGGTCTTCGACAGGATTGCCAGGAGCACCACCACGCCGGCGCCCAGGGCCGCTTTGAATACCAGGTCCACGTTGAACTTCCAGGGTCAGGTTGCCGATCAGCCGAGGCCGTACTTCTTCACTTTGTCGAACAGCGTGGTCTTGGCCATGCCCAGCTCCTGGCTGGCCTGGCTCAGGTTGCCGCCGGTGCGCTGCAAAGCGTCGCTGAGCAGGTTGCGTTCGAACGCTTCGACCGCCTCGGCAAAGCCCAGGCCCTGGCTGGCGCCACCACTGGGGCCCTTCTTGAACGCGGGCAGACCCAGGGCATGGCGCTCGGCGACGTTGCGCAGCTCGCGCACGTTGCCCGGCCAGTCGTGGGCCATCAGCCGCGACAGGGTCTGGCTGTCCAGCTCCGGCGCCTCGCGGTCGAAGCGCAGGGCCGATTGCTGCAGGAAGTGCTCGAACAGTTGCAGGATGTCTTCGCGGCGCTCGCGCAGCGGCGGCAGCTCCAGGGTTACAACGTTGAGCCGGTAGTACAGGTCGCTGCGGAACTGGCCGCTCTGGCCGAGCGTGGCAAGGTCGGACTTGGTCGCGGCGATCACCCGGCAGTCCACCGGGATGCTCTGGTTCGAGCCCAGACGTTCCAGGGTGCGCTCCTGCAGCACGCGCAGCAGCTTGATCTGCAGGTTGATCGGCATGCTCTCGACCTCGTCGAGGAACAGCGTGCCGCCATTGGCGTGCTCGATCTTGCCGATGCGACGCTTGCCGGCACCGGTGAAGGCGTTGGCCTCGTGGCCGAAGATCTCGCTTTCGAACAGGTTCTCCGGCAGGCCGCCGCAGTTCAGCGCCACGAACGGCTGGCCCTGGCGCCGGCTGAAGTCGTGCAGGCAGCGGGCGACCAGCTCCTTGCCGGTGCCGGTCTCGCCTTCGATCAGTACGTTGGCCGAGGTGTCGGCGACGTTAGCGATCAGTTCGCGCAACTGTTCCATGGCCGGCGAGCGGCCGATGATGCGTCCTTCCAGGCTGCTCTGCTCGGCCAGTTGGCGGCGCAGGGCGAATACCTCGCGAGACAGGCCGCGCTGTTCCAGGGCCCGGCGTACCACCTCGACCAGACGTTCGGGCGAGAAGGGCTTCTCCATGAAGTCGTAGGCGCCGTTGCGCATGGCGCCCACCGCCATGTCGATGTCGCCGTGGCCGGTGATCAGCACCACCGGCAGGCTGCGGTCGCGGGCCTTGAGGCGGTTGAGCAGTTCCAGGCCGTCGATGCCCGGCAGGCGGATATCGCTGACGACGATACCGGCAAAGTCGTCGCCGATGCGCTCCAGGGCCTGTTCGGCGCTGCCGACGCCTTCGCAGGCGATGTCTTCCAGGGCCAGCGCCTGCTGGCAGCCGAGCAGCACGTGCGGGTCGTCTTCGACGATCAGGACGGTGAGAGGTGCTTGTTTCATAGAGGCTCAGCCAATTCGCTAGGGGGCGTGACCAGGGGCAGGGCAAGGACGAACGCGGTGCCGCCACCGGCGGGATGTTCGACGCTCAGTGTACCCTTGGCGGCGGTGGCCAGGCTCGCCGACAGGGTCAGGCCCAGGCCCAGGCCATGCTCGCCCGGTTTGGTGGTGAAGAAGGGTTCGAACAGGTGCTTGCGTGCCTCGGCATCGATGCCATGGCCGTTATCGAGCACCCGCAGGCGGTACTTGTCGCCCTGCACCTCGCCTTCCAGCCACAGTTGCGGCAGGGGTTGGGTGGCCATGGCGTCTAGGGCGTTGCCGATCAGGTTAACCAGGATCTGTTCCAGGCGGGTCTGGTCGATGGCCAGCAGCTGGTCATCGAACTGCCGGTGCAGTTGCAGGTGGCAGGCGCTGATGCGGTTGGCCAGTACCTGCAGGGTGGCCTCCACGGCCTTTTCCAACGAGGCCTGGCCACTGTCGTCGCCACGTCGGGCGAACGAGCGCAGGCTGGCGGTGATGCGGCCCATGCGGTCGATCAGGTCGTTCATGGTGCGCAGGTTGGCGCTGGCGGTTTCCAGCGCGCCGCGCTCGAGGAAGCGCACGGTGTTGCCGGACAGGGTGCGCAGGGCCGCCAGCGGCTGGTTCAGCTCGTGGGCGATGCTGGTGGACATCTGCCCGATGGCTGCCAGCTTGCCGGCCTGGACCAGTTCGTCCTGGGCGTGGCGCAGGGTCTGTTCGGCGTGGCGGCGCTCGCGGATCTGGCCCTTGAGCCGCTCGTTGCTGGCGCGCAGGTCGACGGTGCGCTCGGTGATCTTGCGCTCCAGCTGGCTGTTGGCTTCTTCCAGCGCCTCGCGGGCGGCCAGGCGGGTGGCGATCACCTTGCGCCGTTCGTTCCAGGCGATGGCCAGGATCGCCAGCAGGGCGAAGGCCACGCCCACCAGGATGCCCTGCATCATCGATTCGCGGCGCAGGTCCTGCAGCGGGGTGAGCAGGGTGAAATGCCAGGGGGTGTCGACCAGGCGGCGGGTCTGGGCCAGGTAGGACACTTCACGTTGCTTGCCCTGGTCGGTCTCGCTGTTGGCCGGGAAGGTGAGTTTCTCCACGCCGTCGGCCAGGGTTTCGCGGGCCAGCGGTTGCAGTTCGTTGAGCGGCCACCAGTAGTACTGCAGGCTGCGCGCCAGGCGTTCCTTGATCTGCGGCGTCAACGGGCGTACCGATTTCAGGCGCCGGGCCGGGTCGCTGGAGAGGATGATGATGCCGTTCTCATCACTGACGAAGGCCTCCAGGCGGGCGCGCTGCCAGCGCTCCTCGAGGGTGTCCAGGCGCACCTTGATCACCGCCACGCCGATGATCTTGCCGTGTTCCTCCAGCCCGTGGGCCAGGTAGTAGCCGGCCTCGCCCGTGGTGCTGCCGATGCCGTAGAAGCGTCCCGGCTCGCCGCGCACGGCGACCTGGAAGTAGGCGCGAAACGCCAGGTCCTCGCCGAGGAAGGAGTCGGCGTCGCGCCAGTTGCTGGTGGCCTGGACCCGGCCATTGGTGTCGAGGACGAAGATCGCCCGGCTGCGGCTGCGCCGGTTCAGACCTTCGAGGTATTCGTTGACGGTCTGGCGATCACCGGCCTCGGGGTCGGTGAGCAGGCGCGAGACGCTGTCTTCCAGCTCCAGCAGGCTGGGCAGGTAGGTGTACTTGCTGATTTCGCTTTCGACGGTGCGGGCGTGCAGCTCCAGCTGGCGTTCGCCATTCTCGCTGAGGGTGCGGATGCCGTTGCTCTCGCTGATCAGGAAGGCGGCGAAGCCCAGCCCGACCATCAGCAGGATGACCAGGGGCGGGACGAGCAGTTGGCGGATCAGACGGGATTTCACGGCGGGCTGGGCAGGGCGAAGGAGCGAGGGGTCGCATTTCATCACAGTGGCCTTGTCACCACCAGCATCCGCTGCCCGGCAGGGCCGGGCAGCGGTGCCTGCTTAGTGTTGCAGGATCTTGCTGAGGAAGTGTTGGGTGCGTTCGTGGCGGCCTTCGGGGTTGCCGAAGAAGTCTTCCTTCTGGCAGTCCTCGATGATGTTGCCCTTGTCCATGAAGATCACCCGGTTGGCGACCTTGCGCGCGAAGCCCATCTCGTGGGTCACGCACATCATGGTCATGCCTTCGTGGGCCAGCTCGACCATCACGTCCAGTACTTCGTTGACCATTTCCGGGTCCAGCGCCGAGGTCGGTTCGTCGAACAGCATGACGATCGGGTCCATCGACAGGGCGCGGGCGATCGCCACGCGCTGCTGCTGGCCGCCGGACAGCTGGCCGGGGTGCTTCTTGGCGTGGGCGCCGAGGCCCACGCGGTCGAGCAGGGCCAGGCCCTTCTTGGTCGCTTCCGCCTCGCTGCGGCCGAGCACCTTGCGCTGGGCGATGGTCAGGTTCTCGGTGATCGACAGGTGCGGGAACAGCTCGAAGTGCTGGAACACCATGCCGACCCGCGAACGCAGCTTGGGCAGGTTGGTCTTCGGGTCGGCGATGGAGGTGCCGTCGACCACGATGTCGCCCTTCTGGAACGGCTCCAGCGCGTTGACGCACTTGATCAGGGTGGACTTGCCCGAGCCGGAAGGACCGCACACGACCACCACTTCACCCTTCTTGACCTCGGTGCTGCAGTCGGTCAGTACCTGGAAGTCCCCGTACCACTTGTTGACGTTCTTGATGGAAATCATACGGTGATCCTTTTTTGCAGGCGCTTGACCAGCCAGGAAGCGGAGAAGCTGATGAGGAAGTAGACGACACCGGCAAAGATCAGGAACTCATGGGAGCGTCCGATGATGTCGCCGTTGGAGCGGGCCGAGTTGAGGAAGTCGATCAGGCCGACGGTGTAGACCAGCGAGGTGTCCTGGAACAGGATGATGCTCTGCTGCAGCAGCAGCGGGGTCATCTTGCGAAACGCCTGGGGCAGGATGATCAGGCGCATGCATTGGCCGTAGCTCATGCCCAGCGCCTGCGCGGCGCCCATCTGGCCCTTGGAGATCGACTGCACGCCGGCGCGGACGATTTCGCAGAAGTAGGCCGCCTCGAACATCATGAAGGCCACGACGCAGGAGGTGAACGCACCCACCGGGGTGTCTTCGCCGGTGATCCAGCGCAGCACGAACGGCACCGCCAGGTAGAACCAGGTGATCACCAGCAGCAGCGGGATGGAGCGGAAGTAGTTGACGTAGGTGCCGGCGATATTGGCCAGCAGCTTGTTCGACGACAGGCGCATCAGGGCGAGGATGGTACCCAGGGCAATGCCGCCGACCACGCCCATGACCATCAGTTGCAGGGTCAGGACCATGCCGTCCCAGAGGGCAGGCAGGGCCGGGATGATTTCACTGAAATCCATGTCCATTTACTTGCCTCCCACGGAAATCAGGCCCGGTACCGCGACTTTCTTCTCGACCATGCGCATGAGCAGCATCAGGCCCATGTTCAGGGTGAAGTAGATCAGGGTGGCCAGGGTGAATGCTTCGAACAGGTTCGCGGAGAACTCGGCGGTCTGCTTGGTCTGCGCCAGCAGCTCCATCAGGCCGATCAGCGAGGCCACCGAGGAGTTCTTGAACACGTTCAAAAATTCCGAGGTGAGCGGCGGAATGATGATTCGGTAGGCCTGGGGCAGCAGCACGTTCATGTAGATCTGCGGCAGGCTGAAGCCCATCGCGCGCCCGGCCGACTCCTGGCCGCGGGGCAGCGCCTGGATGCCGGTGCGCACCTGCTCGCAGACACGGGCGGCGGTGAACAGGCCGAGGCAGATGACCACGCTGATCAGCGCCGAGGTGGTCGGGTTGAGATCCTGCTTGAACCACTCCTGCAGGCCTTCGGGCAGCAGGTCCGGTACCAGGAAGTACCAGATGAACAGCTGCACCAGCAGCGGCACGTTGCGGAACAGCTCGACGTAGGCGGTGGCAATCCCTGACACCAGACGATTGGGTACGGTACGCATCACGCCGAGCAGCGAGCCCAGCAGCAAGGCGATGATCCAGGCGGAGATGGCGATGGCGATGGTCCAGCCCAGGCCGGTGACGTACCAGTCCAGATAGGTTTCGCTGCCCACGCCGGTGGACTTGAAGAACACGCCCCAGTCCCAGTTGTAATTCATCGGGATTTCCCCTCAGACGGTTGTTTCACGGGCACCTCGATACATCCGGGGGCGTTCGACGCCCTCGGATGTAAAGGTTAGACACTAACTAAGTGGCCTGTTGGATGGATTCGCGCGGATGCGCTTCAGGCCACTATTTGCCGGAGGTCAGGACTTCTTCTCGTCCGCCGCCTTGTCGGTCGGCTCGGCGATCAGCTTCTTCAGCTCGTCGCTCATCGGGAACTGCAGGTTCAGGCCCTTTGGCGGAATCGGCTGCTGGAACCACTTGTCGTAGCTCTTGTTGACGTCACCCGACTTGAAGTAGGCAACGATGGCCTCGTCGACCGCTTTCTTGAAGGCCGGGTCGTCCTTGCGCACCATGCAGCCGTAGATTTCGTACGACTGTGGCGTGCCGGTGATGACCCAGTCGGCAGGCTTCTTGGCCTTGGCCATTTCACCGGCCAGCAGGGCGTCGTCCATCATGAAGGCCACGGCGCGGCCGCTTTCGAGCATGTTGAAGGCTTCACCGTGGTCCTTGGCGGAGATCACGTTCATCTTCATCTGCTTGTCGGCGTTCATCGCCTTGAGGATGCGCTCGGAAGTGGTGCCGGCGGTGGTCACCACGTTCTTGCCGGCCAGGTCTGCGAAGTCTTTATAGGAGGGCTGGCCATCCTTGACCTTGGTCAGCAGGCGGGTGCCGACTTCGAAGATGCCCACCGAGAAGCCGACCTGCTGCTGACGCTCGACGTTGTTGGTGGTGGAGCCGCACTCAAGGTCCACGGTGCCGTTCTGCACCAGCGGGATGCGGGTCTGCGAGGTGACCAGGTTGTACTTGACCTTGATGTCGGTGCCCAGTTGCTTCTTCAGGGCTTCGACGACGGCCAGCTGGATGTCGTGGGAGTAGCCCACTGGTTCCGGTTTGCCGGCCAGGTAGGAGAACGGGATGGAGGAGTCGCGATGGCCCAGGGTGATGGTGCCGGAGTCCTTGATCTTCTTCAGGGTGCCGGTCAGTTCCTCGGCCATGACGGGCGACGAAATGACGGCTGCCGCGATGGCGGCGCCCAGCAATTGACGAACGATGCGCATCAAATTTACCTCGACGTGTTTGTTTTTCTTATGGAGCCGTTGGCGGACTCTTTCGTTCAACGAATACAGCATGAAGCGTGGTGCATTCGGCGTTCAAGTGTAGAGCATGAGTCGTGCCAAGCTCCAACTTCGATCATAACGCCGCGAAAATGCTGGGGATTACTGTTTGTTGAAAGTTTTTAGGTGTCATTTGATGTCCGTCAAACCGAACGCGTTGTGAGCTGGCGTTCGGAAATCCGAATGAGTGCTGGCGCGATCCGTAACTATCTACCGACACCGTAGGCATGGGCGCTGGCCAACTAGGGCTTTCCCCCCTCAGATGAAGCCCCCATGAGTGTTCATGAGATACCCCCAGACTCCATTGATGCATTGATAGCCAAGCGACTTCCGGCTTGGATGCGAACTGCCGCGATAGATCGCCTGGCGGCACTGCAGCGCGCGTTCGAGGCGCAACAGAGTAGCGCGCAGAAGATACATGAGCTGCTGGCACCAGTGCCTGCGCTCGATGAGTTTGCAGAACCCTTGCTTAAGCAGGCGTTGCTCAAGCAATACAAGCTCGATGTCGATGTGCGTACCAACAGGGTGCGGATTGCACAGAAGGTGTATTTACCCAGCCTGATCAATTCGGCGGTCAAGCCGAGCTATCGGCATGTGTCCAGTCGAGAATTACTGACGGCGGCCCTTCACAATTATACGGAAAGGGAAACACATGCCGACCTGGGGACCGAAGCGAAGTTGCTCGATGCCAACCAAAAGCGCCTGGCGCTTCCTTTCACTCAATTCGCCCAGCTCTGTCGCAGCCTGGATATCGGAGGCCAGTACCAGGCCCTTTTGAAAAGCCGTTTGCAGCCAAGCGATTCGATATTGCTGTCGGCAGTGCATGCGCAGCTTGAAGAGGACTTGCGAGCACGTTTCGAGGTTGCCGTGCGTAGCGCGATGCTGGAGGCACACATCGATGAGCGCTCGTACCTGTAGGTGTTACCACTCTGTTCACCACAACCTATCGTTCCTGGCGATACGGCTGTTTTGACGTGTCGACAACTGAGCGTGCTGGGCAAGCGTGTGGAAGGGGTGGTGACCCTTGAAGTGCGGGAGCAGGCCGGCGGCCCCGTCGCTGGTGTCATCAGCTGGATTCCGGGCGACCCGGTTCAGCCCGTCCAGCGTCATGTGTCCTGGGCAGCTTTGTACGAGACGTTGGCGGGGCGGCTTCGGCAGGTGCCCTTCGCCGAGTTCTTCATGCGCTTTATTCGCGAGCGGGAAAGGCCGTCATTCACCAGTGCCCTGAACAAGCAGCGGGTGGGCGCCGACAACGGCAAGTCGATCGAGCTCGATGGCCGTCATGCCGCTGTCGAAGGCACATTGTTCGTTTACTTGCGCCGCCTGCGTATCGAGAAGACTCTCGATGATGCACGCGTGCTGGCGGTGCCGACCGGCGATGAGGACAGTGCGCTGCGCAGGGAGCGTTTCGAGCTGTACATTGAGACTGGGCTGAGTGTGTTGAATCTTGCAGGGTTGTTCTTGCCGGTGCTGGGGCAGGTGATGCTTGGGGTGGCGGCGGTGCAGGTTGCCAACGAGGTATACGAGGGGTATGAAGCCTGGAAGCTGGGTGATCGCCAGGCTGCTTTGCAGCACTTGTTCGGGGTTGCCGAGAACGTCGCCGTGGGCGCTCTCATTGCCGCAGGAGGGGTCGCCGTGGGCAAGGTGCTGGAGCGTGCGCCCTTTGTCGATGGACTGGCGCCGCTAGTGACTGATGCGGGGCACCTGAAATTGCACCATCAGACTCCGGCGCATGAGTGGAGTGGCGCAGGGTTGTTGATGCGCCAGTTGGGCGGCGAGTTGGGTAATGTCACCGACGAGCAGGCTGCCAGGCTGGTCGAGAGCACGGGGTTTGGAGAAGAGCATCTGCGCTTCTTGCATCTGGAGCAGGCACCGCCACCTGCGCGCCTGCTGGATGCCTGGGAACGTTATCAGGTTCACGAAGCCTTTCCCACGCTACGAGATGATGCCCTCGAGGCGCAAGTCCGTTCCAGGCAGGCATCCGACTCGCCGCATGCGCTGCTGCTGAAACGGGATTTCCCTGGCTTGAGCCAGCGCAGCGCGAAAGAAATCGTAGAGCAGGCCAGCTCGGCGCAACTCGCGGATATGCTCAACAAGCAGCGAGTGCCCTTGAATCTCGCCGAGCAAGCACATTGGTGCCTGCGCGACAGTCGGGTGGACAGGGCCATTGCCGGCCTTCATCAAGCCAACGCGGCCAATCAGGACACCGAGCGTCTGGCGCTGGGGTTGATCGACCAATTGGCGCCTTGGGCCGAGACGTTGCGTGTGGAAGTTCGGGAAGGCTCCATCCAGGGCAAGGCCCGCATCGGGATCGGGAGGGAGGCTGCAGTCGCACAAAGCACGCTTTGCCTGGTTCGTGGCGAACAGGGTTATCTCGTCGAAAACGGCGAGGGTCTCCCATTGGCACAGGCATCGGTTCAGGACAGTCTGGTCCAGGCCCTGCTGCTGACACTCGAACCCTCGCAAAAGCTGCTGCTGGGGGACGCGGCACTCGATGAGCAGGCATTGATCGAAAAGCTGGCGTCGTCCGCCAGCGCTCAGCGGACGCTGTCCGCCACCTTGATCGGGCAGGCGCCGGTTGGCGAGGGCATTCGCCCTCCCGTGCGCTTTGCCGACGGGCGAGTGGGGTATCCGTTGAATGTGCGCGTGACCAGCAGCCGGGAGGCGAGTCGGCGAGGCATTCAGCAGATCTACCCCACCCTCGGCAGGGAGCAACTGGAGCGCTACATGGAGGACCTGCTGGCCAAACGCGTGGATCCGTGGTTGCACTACAACCGCTTGAGACGTCATCTGGCGCGTCTGCGGGAAGCCTTGCAAGCCTGGCAGGGAGCGGGGCGTGGAGTGCTGGACAGGCACCGACGCCAGCGCGTGGTCAATGCCTTGCGCCGCTGCTGGCGGCGCAAGAGCTCGACCCTTGGTGACGGTGGTCATTGGCTGTTGATCCGGGGCGAGCATGTCGGCAGTCTGCCAAGCCTGCCGACGGGCGTAATGTACGACCATGTCACACGCCTGACCTTGCGAGACATGGACCTTACCTGGCTTGATGCGGATTTCCTCGCATGCTTCCCTGAATTGCAGGAGCTTGACCTTCGGTACAACCAGCTCACCGAAATTCCGGCGGGCATTGAGCAACTGGTTTCGCTCCGTTACTTGCGCTTGGGTCATAACCAGATTGTCATGAGCACTGCGGGCAACCGGCGCCTGCTGGCGTTACTCAACTTGCGAACGCTTGATCTGGGCCACAACCCGCTGGGCTATGCGCCTGATGTGGATGGGTTGCGCCACCTGCGTCATCTTTCGCTGAACTCGACTGAGCTGGACGCGCTGCCCGAGCGGGTCGAGCAACTGCCCTGGCAAGGTATCGCCGATTTGCGCAACAACAGCATCCAGCATGTGCGCCAGGATCTGCACAACCTGCAACTGCGCCTGCGGCGGATGGTGCTGCACGACAACCCGTTGGATGAAACCAGTCAGGCGTTGGTGAACCTGGCTGCGCATGAGCCCCACAATCTGCGTCCGGTTGATCATCAGTTGATCGACAGTGCTGCGCGGGAACGGTGGCTGGCGGGCAGTGCGGGCAAGCTGCGTAGCCGACGTGAAGCCCAGTGGCTGAGGTTGCGTGAAGAACCTGATTCGACGGATCTGTTCCAGTTCATTGCGGATTTTGCAGAAACTTCCGACTTTCGCGAGCATGCCGATTTCTATCGAAGACGAATCTGGCGGATGCTGGACGCCTGTGATCGAAACACCGAACTGCGTACGATCCTGTTCACCCAGGCCGGTGGGGAGCGCACCTGCGAAGATCGCCTGCTTCTGGTACTCAGCGAGCTGGAGACCACGCTCTACGTGGAACGCCTGGCGGCGGGGCAGAATCTTGCCGAGCGTGAAGCGGCCCTGATGAAAGCTGGCCAGGGGTTGTATCGCCTGGACGAGGTCAACACCATTGCCGCAAGAAAGGTCGAGGTGCTTGAGCGCAAGGGCGGTGAAGTCGATCCTGTCGAGGTCTACCTGGCCTATCGGACGCATCTCGCCGAAGCATTGGCGCTTCCAGGTCAGCCAGATGGCATGTACTACATGATGGATTCCAGGGTGACTTCAGGCGATCTGAACACGGCGATGCTCCAGATACTGCGGGAGGAGACGCCCGGAAGACTGAGTGCCGCCTTGGCACAGCGATCGTTCTGGGATCGATATGTGCACGTTCGTTATCCCGAGCAGGTCGATGCCCTGGTTGCTGCGCTTGACGAGCAGCTCACCCATGCCGAGATGCTCTCCGAGCAGATGTATCTGATCCAGTCCGAGGCGTTGCGGGCGAAGTACGAGACGTCCTTGCAGGCTCTGCGCCTGAAGCTGGCGCAGGAAGCCTATGCGCGCTTCCTGCAGCCTGCTGTGGTTACCGAGGCCTGATCAGGCGGCCTGGCCCCGGGCCTGATTCAGTCGCGCCTGTTGCAGGTACTCCTCAAGTGCCTGTTGCTCGGCGGCCGAGGTGAACAGGCCGAGCTTGGTCCGGCGCCAGAGAATGTCGGCGGCGTCGACCGCCCATTCCTGTTCGCGCAGGTAGTCCACCTCACGGCTGAACAGGCCACCACCGATGGATTGCCCCAGGCCTTCTGGACCTTCCACGCCTTCGAGCAGACGCCATACACGGCTGCCATAGGTCACGGCCCAACGCTTGGCAATGTCCACCGGCAACCAGTCATGGCGTGCCAGCACGGCATCGACCAGGGCCTGGACGGTAGTCATGCTTTCGCCGCCCGGAAGGGGGGTACCGGCAGTCCAGCTGCCACGCATCTGGGTGAAGAACGGTTGCAGTTCGGCCATGGCCGACTCGGCCAGCTTGCGGTAGGTGGTCAGCTTGCCGCCGAATACCGACAGCAGCGGTGCCTCGCCCTGGGCGGCGGACAGTGCCAGGGTGTAGTCGCGGGTCACGGCCGACGGGTTGTCCGACTCGTCGTTGCACAGCGGGCGCACGCCGGAATAGGTATGCAGGATGTCAGCACGGCTGAGCTGATGGTTGAAGTGCTCGTTGACCACCTTGAGCAGGTAGTCGGTTTCCTGATCGGTGATTGCCACTTTGGCCGGGTCGCCGCTGTATTCGCGGTCGGTGGTGCCGATCAGGGTGAAGCGGTCCAGGTAAGGGATGCAGAAGACGATGCGCTGGTCTTCGTTCTGCAGGATATAGGCGTGCTCGCCTTCGTACAGGCGCGGCACGATCAGGTGGCTGCCCTGGATCAGGCGGATGCCGTACGGCGCGTCGAGCTTGAGGTCGTCCTTGATGAAGCTGGCGACCCAGGGGCCGGCCGCGTTCACCAGTGCCCGGGCGCGGATGCTCTGCAGGCTGCCATCGGCGTGCTGCAGTTCCACCTGCCACAGGCCGTCGACGCGCTCGGCGCGCAGGCAGCGGGTGCGGGTGTGGATGTGCGCGCCCTTTTCCCGTGCGGCCATGGCGTTGACTACCACCAGGCGCGCATCGTCCACCGCGCAGTCGGCGTATTCGAAGCCGCGGGTGATGGCCGGCTTGAGCGGGTAGCCCGGGCCGAAGCGCAGGCCGCGCGAGGCGCCCAGGCGCTTGCGCTTGCCCAGGTGGTCATAGAGGAACAGGCCGGCACGGATCATCCAGGCCGGGCGCAGGTGCGGGCGGTGCGGCAGCACGAAGCGCATGGGTTTGACGATGTGCGGCGCCTTGGCCAGCAGGACTTCACGCTCGGCCAGTGCTTCGCGCACCAGGCGGAACTCGTAATGCTCCAGGTAGCGCAGGCCGCCGTGGATCAGCTTGCTGCTGGCCGAGGAGGTGTGCTGCGCCAGGTCGTCCTTTTCGCAAAGGAACACCTTCAGGCCGCGCCCGGCGGCATCAGCAGCGATACCGACGCCATTGATGCCACCGCCGATCACGGCGAGGTCGTAGCAATCCTGGAGCGGTGGCTGGGACGAAACGGGCTGGGACACGGGCAAGGCCTCCTGAGGCTGTTCACATCGAATATGAACATTGATGTTCGTTTTCGAAAATACTAGCGCAATGAACAGGCGGCTGCCAGTCAGTCTTTATAGAAAAAACTGATCGGATGACAGGGAAATGAACATTTGTGAAAAAGGTGGGGTGAAAAGTAGGTGATCTTCAGGGTCGCCGAAATCGAGCGCCGCGCGGGTGGCGCTCGATCTCATGGGTGACACAAGGGGGGAGGCATGCGGTCAAGCCAAAGGCGTCAAACCACCTCGAGACGAATCTTGTACTGGTTGAGCAACTGAGTCAGGGCAGGAGAGGGGGCCTGATCGGTCACCAGGCAGTCGATCAAGCTAATAGACCCGAGGCGAACCATGGCATTGCGACCGAACTTGCTCGAGTCCGCCGCCAGCAGCACCTGACGGGCGTTGGTGATGATCGCCTGGGATACCCGTACTTCCTGGTAGTCGAAGTCCAGCAGGCTGCCGTCCTCGTCGATACCGCTGATGCCGACCACGGCGAAATCGACCTTGAACTGGTTGATGAAGTCGACGCTTGCCTGGCCGACCACGCCGCCGTCGCGACGAACCGTGCCGCCGGCCACCAGCACCTCGAAATCGTCCTTGGCCGCCAGGATCGCCGCCACGTGCAGGTTGTTGGTGATGACCTTCAGGTGGTTGTGGTTGAGCAAGGCGCGGGCGATGGATTCGGTGGTGGTGCCAATGTTGATGAACAGCGAGGCATGGTCGGGAATCTGCCGGGCCACGGCCTCGGCGATGCGCTGCTTCTCGTCGCGCATCTGGTCGGCGCGCATGGCGTAGGCGGTGTTCTCGATGCTCGAGTCGTAGGCCGCGCCACCGTGATAACGGCGTAGCAGGTTGACCTCGGCGAGCTGGTTGATATCGCGGCGGATGGTCTGCGGGGTGACGACGAACAACTGCGCCATCTCCTCGATGCTGACGTAGCCGCGTTCGCGGACGAGCTCGAGGATTTGTTGTTGGCGTGGGGGCAGATTCATGGGCGGTCCTTTGGGGCAGCCGGACAAATTCTGCAATGATGCCGTAGGAAGGGGATGACGACCAGTAGGCCTTTGGTCAACTGGGGCTGCGCAGCAGCCCCGGCCTTCCTCAATCAGGCGTCGTGATCTTCCCAGTCGCGGGTGCGATCGACAGCCTTGCGCCAGCCCTTGTACAGCTTTTCTTTCGCCGCTTCATCCAGCTGCGGGCTGAACTCGCGTTCGATGATCGCCTTGTCGCGCAGCTCGTCCAGACCGCTCCAGAAGCCGCAGGCCAGGCCTGCCAGGTAGGCCGCGCCCAGCGCCGTGGTCTCGCGCATTTTCGGGCGCTCGACGCAGGTGCCGAGAATGTCGGCCTGGAACTGCATGAGGAAGTTGTTGGCCACCGCGCCACCGTCCACCCGCAGTTCGCTCAGGCGCTGGCCGCAGTCCTGCTGCATGGCGTCGAGCACGTCGCGGGTCTGGTAGGCGATCGATTCCAGGGCGGCGCGGATGATGTGGTCGACCTTGACGCCACGGGTCAGGCCGAACAGCGCGCCACGGGCGTAAGGATCCCAGTAGGGCGCGCCCAGGCCGGTGAAGGCCGGCACCAGGTAGACGCCGTTGCTGTCCTTGACCTTGCTGGCGAAGTATTCGGTGTCGTAGGCGTCGTTGACGATCTTCAGTTCGTCGCGCAGCCACTGCACGGTGGAGCCGCCATTGAACACTGCGCCTTCGAGGGCGTAGGCCACCTCGCCGCGTGGGCCGCAGGCGATGGTGGTGAGCAGGCCGTGGGACGACTGGACCGCCTTGTCGCCGGTGTTCATCAGCAGGAAGCAGCCGGTGCCGTAGGTGTTCTTGGCCTGGCCCGGTTCCACGCACATCTGGCCGAACAGCGCCGACTGCTGGTCGCCGGCGATACCGGCGATGTCGATGCCGCTCTTGGTCTTGCCATAGACTTCGGACGATGGGCGTACCTCAGGCAGCATCTGACGCGGAATGCCGAGGATATCGAGCAGTTTCTCGTCCCACTGCAGCGTATGGATGTTGAACATCAGCGTACGCGAGGCGTTGGTGTAGTCGGTGACATGCACCTTGCCGCCGGAGAATTTCCAGATCAGCCAGGTATCGATGGTGCCGAACAGCAGCTCGCCACGTTCGGCGCGTTCGCGGGCGCCTTCGACATTGTCGAGGATCCACTTGAGCTTGGTGCCGGAGAAGTACGGGTCGGTGACCAGGCCGGTGGCCTCGCGGATGTACTGCTCATGGCCGTCGCGCTTGAGCTGGGCGCAGATGTCAGTGCTGCGGCGGCATTGCCAGACGATGGCGTTGTACACCGGGCGGCCGGTTTCCTTGTCCCAGACGACGGTGGTCTCACGCTGGTTGGTGATGCCGATGGCGGCGACCTGGGCGTGGCTGATGCCGGCCTGGGCCAGGGCCTCGACCATGGTCGCGCTCTGGGTGGCGAAGATTTCCATCGGGTCGTGTTCGACCCAGCCCGCTTGTGGGTAGTGCTGGGCGAATTCACGCTGCGAGGTGCCCACCACATTGGCGTCTCGATCGAAGATGATGGCGCGCGAACTGGTGGTGCCCTGGTCCAGGGCGATGATGTAGTTCTTGTCCAGGGTATCGGTCATGTCGGTAGCCTTGCACGAATAAGGGGGTAGGTCAGGGCGTGGCGGGCGCCGGCCTTGCGGTCCGGGCCCGGCGCGGGCATCAGGAAACCTGGGTATCGCCCTGAGGATTATCGTCTGTCTGTTGGGTCGCGGCCTGGGTGGCTGGCAAGTTGCGGGCGATCAGCCCGCGGTACAGGGCCGCGCCCAGGCTGGCACCGAGGATCGGCGCGAACACCGGCACCAGGAAATATGGAATATCGCGCCCGCCGGTGAAGGCGACTTCGCCCCAGCCGGCCAGGAAGGTCATCAGTTTAGGCCCGAAATCCCGCGCCGGGTTCATCGCGAAGCCGGTCAGCGGGCCCATGGCGCTGCCGATCACGGCGATCAGCAGGCCGATCAGCAGGGGGGCGGTGGCGCCGCGTGGCAGACCGTTGTTGTCGTCGGTCAGGGCCATGATCACGGCCATCAGGATGGCGGTGATGATCACTTCGACCAGGAAGGCCTGGCCGGTGGACAGCGCCGGGTGCGGGTAGGTGGAGAACACCGAGGCCAGCTCCAGGCTGGCCTGGCTGCCGCGTACCATGGCGTGGCTTTGTTCGAAATCGAAGAACAGGTTGCTGTACAGGAAGTACACCAGGGCGGCGCCGCAGAACGCGCCGCACACCTGGGCCAGCATGTAGAACGGCAGTTTGCGCTTGTCGAAACCGGCGAATACGGCCAGGGCGATGCTGACTGCCGGGTTCAGGTGCGCGCCGGAGACACCGGCGGTCAGGTAGATCGCCATGCTCACGCCGACCCCCCAGATGATGCTGATCTCCCACAGGCCGAAGCTGGCGCCAGCGACCTTGAGCGCGGCGACACAACCGGTGCCGAAGAAGATGAGCAGGGCGGTGCCGAGAAACTCGGCCAGGCATTGGGCGGATAACGTGGGTTCGCGTAGAGCAGTTGTCATGTGTGACCTCGGTTCTTGTTGTTGTGAGGCGCTGGGCGCTCGACAGCAAAAAAGCCCGGAGTCGATCCCCATTGACGCCGGGCGGGTACAGGAAGTGCACCTTATAGGTGCACCTTGTATTCATAAACGAAAAAATATAGACAAGAAACGCTGATGTCAAAGGTCGAAAATGAACGCCTGGCCATAATCTGACTGGCACGCCGGGTCGTGAATTCATGGCCGCTGCTCTAGCCTGGGACCTGCGCTGGCTGCACGGGTGGAATTGCCCTAAAGTACCGGGCGACTTGTGATCGACTGGAGCCGTTGATGACCCCCGCCCTGGACCTCTTGAAGAAGGCGCGCGCCGAGCACCGCGTGCACAGTTACGAACATGATCCGAAAACTGCCTCGTATGGCCTGGAGGCGGCGGAAAAGCTGGGCCTTGACCCGCTGCGGGTGTTCAAGACCCTGCTCGCCAGCAGTGAAAAGGGCGAGCTGCTGGTGGCCGTGGTGCCGGTGGTCGGCACGCTCGACCTCAAGGCACTGGCCCACGCGGCGGGGGTGAAGAAGTGCGAAATGGCCGATCCGCAGGCCGCCCAGCGCGCCACGGGCTACCTGGTCGGAGGGATCAGCCCGCTGGGGCAGAAGAAGCGCCTGCGCACCTTTATCGATCAATCCGCGCAACAACATGAAACGATTCATGTGAGTGCTGGTCGCCGTGGTCTCGAAGTGGAACTGGCCGCCGTGGTGCTGGCCACCCATACCCAGGGACAGTTCGCCGAGATCGGTCGCGGCTGATCATCTGTACTGATTGAAATTCCACGACTCTGTCACTGTCGGGTCCTGGCGGCATGCCGCATGCTCGGGGCCTTTCCCGCCAGATACAGGAGTCGTGGCATGCAGTTGCATTTTCATCAGGTGGACGCCTTCAGCGACCGTCCCTTCGCTGGCAACCCGGCCATGGTCTACCACCTGGAACAGTGGCTCGACGATAGCCTGATGCAGCAGGTGGCCGCCGAGCACAACCTCGCCGAAACCGCTTTCGTGGTGGCCGAGGGTGATGGCTATCGGATCCGCTGGTTCACCCCGAGCACCGAAGTCCCCCTGTGCGGCCACGCCACCCTCGCCAGCGCCCATGTCCTGTTCGACGTCTATGGTGAGCAGGCGCCGCGCCTGGACTTCCAGAGCCGTTCGGGCCTGCTCAGCGTCAGTCGTGAGAACGATCGCCTGTGGTTGGACTTCCCGCGCATCGACCCGCAGCCGCTGGCCGAGCCAGTGTCGGTAGCCGAGGCGCTGGGGTGCGAGGTGCGCGAGGTCTACCAGACCCGCGAGCTGTTCGTGGTGCTCGACTCGGAGCAGGCGGTACGCGATTGCGCGCCGGACATGGCGGCGCTGGCTCGCCTGCCGGGCTTGGGGGTGATCGTGACGGCTCCTGGCGAGCGGCATGATTTCGTGTCGCGCTATTTCGCACCGGGGATCGGCATCCCGGAGGACCCGGTCACCGGTTCCACCCATTGCTCGCTGATCCCTTACTGGGCGGCGCGGTTGGGCAAGCACGAATTGCAGGCCTTCCAGTGTTCGGCCCGGGGTGGTGAGCTGTTCTGTCGCCTAGAAGGGGAGCGGGTGAAGATCGGTGGGATGGCTCGGCGGGTGGCCAGCGGTACGCTGATGCTGTGAACCTGCATAGGCATGTGTCCCTGTAGGAGCGGGCTTGTCCCGCGATTGCGTCCGATCCGGCACAGTTGTAGCCAGATCTTGCGCAATCGCGGGACAAGCCGCTCCTACAGAGTGATGTCAGGCCGCCTGCATCAATGCGCGGAACTCACGCGTCGCACGCCCTGCTCATGACTGGCCAGCTGCGCGGCGACGCTGCCGGGCACCGCGAACAGTACCAGGTGGTCCGCCGCTACCGCGATACCGACGTCCTGGCCGACCTGATGGTCGTTGTGGCTGGGAAAAATCGCCTCGAGCTGGCTGCCGGTGGGCAGTTGCAGGCGATACAGCGTCGAGGCGCCGAGGAAGCTCTTGCCGATGATCCGCGCCCGCAACGGGCTGTCGGGGGCATGGATGATGTCATCCGGACGCAGCAGCACGTCCACCGAACTGCCAGGAGCCATGGTGTAGGCGCGGTTGCCGCGCAGCTCGCCGAGTTCGGTGGTTACCGCCTCGTGGCTGCTCATCTGGCCGCGAATGAAGTAACCCTGGCCGATGAAGCTGGCGACAAACGGGGTCTGTGGCTCGTGGTAGAGGTTGTAAGGCGTGTCCCACTGTTCCAGGCGACCCTCCTTGAAAACGCCGACATGGTCGCTGACGGCAAAGGCTTCCTCCTGGTCGTGGGTGACCAGGATGGCGCTGGTGCCGCGGCTCTTGAGAATGTCGCGCACCTCATGGCTCAGGCGCCGACGCAGCTCCACATCGAGATTGGAGAACGGCTCGTCGAGCAGCAGCAGCTGCGGCTCGGGCGCGAGTGCCCGGGCCAGGGCCACGCGCTGTTGCTGGCCGCCGGACAGCTCGTGCGGGTAGCGCCCGCCCAGGCCGCCGAGCTTGACCAGCTCGAGCATCTCGTCGACTACCGCCGCCTGGCGCGGGTGCTTGCCAATGCCGAAGGCGATGTTCTGCGCCACGGTGAGGTGGGGGAACAGGGCGTAGTCCTGGAACACCATGCCGATCCGGCGCTTTTCCGGGGCTAGGGTGAACCCGGCGCGGGAAATGACTTCCCCGGCCAGCTGGATCTCGCCGTCGTGCACTGGCTCGAAGCCGGCGATGGCGCGCAGCGTGGTGGTCTTGCCGCAACCGGAGGACCCAAGCAGGCAACCGATGTCGCCTGCGTTCAGGTGCAGGTTGAGGTTCTGGACGATGCGCTGCTCGCCATAGCCGCAGGCGAGGTTGCGCAGGTTGAGCAGTAGCTGTTGACTCATGCGTGGTGGTAAGCCGGTTCTACAAGGAATTCCAGAAGGGCCTTCTGCGCATGCAAGCGGTTTTCAGCTTCGTCCCATGCGACCGAACGGGGGTCGTCGAGCAGGTCCTGGCTGATTTCCTCGCCACGGTGGGCGGGCAGGCAATGCATGAACAGGGCATCGGGTGCCGCCAGGTCGAGCAGTTCGCGGGTGACCTGGTAAGGCGCGAAATGCGCCAGGCGCCGTGCAGTTTCCTCTTCCTGGCCCATGGAAGTCCAGACATCCGTGGTCACCAGATGAGCGCCGCGCACGGCTTCTTTCGGATCACGGATGATCTGCACACGGTCACCACCCAGCGCCAGGAAGCGTTGATCAGGCTCGTAGCCTTCAGGGCACGTGATACGCAGTTGGAAATCGAACTGCACGGCAGCTTCGATATAGGAGTTGCACATGTTGAAGCCGTCGCCGACCCAGGCCACGGTCTTGCCCTGGATCGCGCCACGGTGCTCGAAGAAGGTCTGCATGTCGGCCAGCAGCTGGCAGGGGTGCGACTCGTCGGAAAGGCCGTTGATGACCGGCACCTTCGAGTTGGCGGCGAATTCGGTCAGGGTGCTGTGGGCGTGGGTGCGGATCATCACCGCGTCGACCATGCTCGACAGCACGATGGCGCTGTCGGCGATCGGCTCGCCGCGGCCCAGCTGGGTGTCACGTGGCGACAGGAAGATGGCCTGGCCGCCGAGCTGGATCATGCCGGCTTCGAAGGACACCCGGGTGCGGGTCGAGGATTTCTCGAAGATCATGCCTAGCACGCGGTTCTTCAGTGGCTCGAACAGCACGCCTCGTTTGCGCAGGTCCTTCAGCTCGATGCCTCGACGGATCACGCCGAGCAATTCGTCAGCGGTGAAATCCATCAGGGAGAGAAAGTGCCTTGCGCTCATGATTGACTACCTTATCTGCAACGTTCTGCAGGTCGACCGTATGGGTTTTGTTGACAACGGGGGTGACCTGCGGCGTAAGCCGCACGGGGCGGACGGAATAGGGGAAGGCGCAATACTATAATTAAATGTCGCCTAAAACCAAGAGGGGAAACAGCGCCACTGTGTCAAAGGGTGTCGTAAGCCCTTGCCGGCTGGCTGTTTTTTATTTGCTACAGCGGTTGTACACGGCTCGGAGCGTATTTGGCAAACCCGTTGTCGCGAATCGCCCGCCTGATGTCGTCCGATTCACGACGCGAACCTCGCTGGCGAGCCCCGGTCGCCAGGCGCATAGTCGAATCTCGACAATAACAAGGCAGAGGCGGCCATGACCAAGACCCTGCATCACCGAGCCTGTCACCTGTGCGAGGCCATCTGCGGCCTGAACATCGAAGTCACCCACGAAGCCGAAGGCCCGGCGCGGATCAGCTCGATCAAGGGCGACCCGCAGGATCCGTTCAGCCGCGGCCATGTCTGCCCCAAGGCGGTCGCCCTGCAGGACATCCAGGATGACCCCGACCGCCTGCGCCAGCCCCACCGGCGCATCGGTGACCAGTGGCTGCCAATCAGTTGGGACGAAGCCTTCGCCCTGGCCGCCGAGCGGCTGTGGGCGATCCAGCAGGCCCACGGGCGCAACGCGGTCGCCGTGTACCAGGGCAATCCCAGCGTGCACAACTATGGGCTGATGACCCACAGCAACTACTTCCTCGGCCTGCTCAAGACCCGTAATCGTTTCTCGGCGACCTCGGTGGACCAGTTGCCGCAGCACCTGACCAGCCACCTGATGTACGGCCATGGCTTGTTGCTGCCGATTCCGGACATCGACCAAACGCAGTTCATGTTGATCCTGGGCGGCAATCCCCTGGCCTCCAATGGCAGCATCATGACCGTGCCGGATGTGGAAAAGCGCCTCAAGGCGCTCAAAGCCAGGGGCGGGCAACTGGTGGTGGTGGATCCGCGACGCAGCGAGACGGCGACGCTTGCCGACCAGCACCTGTTCATTCGCCCCGGTGGCGACGCGGCGCTGCTGTGTGGGCTATTGCATACGCTGTTCAGCGAGAACCTGGCCCGGGGCTCGCATCTGCCGGTCGCGGGGCTGGAGCAGGTGCGCGAAGCCATCCTGCCGTTCGATGCGTCTGCCATGAGTGCGTTGTGCGGTATTCCGGCCGAGTCGATCCGCCAGCTGGCGCGGGATTTCGCCGCTGCCGACAAGGCAGTGTGCTATGGCCGGATGGGGGTATCGACCCAGGCCTTTGGTTCGCTGTGCCACTGGCTGGTGCAGTTGATCAACCTGGTCACCGGCAATCTCGATCGCGAGGGTGGCGCCCTGTGTACGGCGCCTGCGGTCGACCTGGTCGCCAGCACCTCTGGCGGGCATTTCGATCAGTGGCGTAGCCGCGTTTCGAGTCTGCCCGAGTATGGTGGCGAGCTGCCGGTCTCGGCCCTGGCCGAAGAGATCCTCGAGCCCGGCGACGGGCAGGTGCGGGCGCTGGTGACCGTGGCGGGCAACCCGGTGCTGTCCACACCCAACGGGCGTCGCCTGGACGACGCCCTGGCCGGCCTCGACTTCATGCTCAGCATCGACCTGTACATCAACGAGACCACGCGCCATGCCGATCTGATCCTGCCGTCGACCTCGGCCCTGGAGAACGATCACTACGATTCCACCTTCAACCTGCTGGCGGTACGTAATGTCACCCGCTTCAACCGGGCGATCCTGCCCAAGCCCGAAGGCGCGCTGCACGACTGGGAGATCTTCGTGGGCCTGGCCAGGGCCTTCGCTGAGCGCGGCCAGGTAGAGCTCAAGGCCACCGTGCCACCGGCCCAGATGATCGACTTCGCCCTGCGCAAGGGGCCTTATGGCGAGGAGACGCCCTGGAAGCTCTCGTTAGGCGTGTTGGACGCGCATCCCCATGGCCTCGACCTCGGACCGCTGCGCGCCAACCTTGCGACGCGCCTGCGCACGGCCAGCGGCAAGGTCGAGGCGGCCCCGGGTGTACTGCTCGAGGACCTGCGGCGCCTCGCCCGTATGACC
Source organism: Pseudomonas carassii (assembly GCF_036324045.1). Taxonomy (NCBI): domain Bacteria; kingdom Pseudomonadati; phylum Pseudomonadota; class Gammaproteobacteria; order Pseudomonadales; family Pseudomonadaceae; genus Pseudomonas; species Pseudomonas carassii. The sequence goes on from NZ_JAZDCT010000004.1 coordinate 225,312, forward strand.
GTGCCTGCGGATGACCAGTTGCTGCTGATCGGCCGTCGACACGTGCGCAGCAACAATTCGTGGATGCACAACTACCATCGGCTGGTCAAAGGCAAGCCGCGCCACCAGTTGCTGATGCACCCGGACGACCTGCGCCGGCGTCAGTTGCAGGACGGCCAGATGGTGCGGGTGCGCTCGCGCACGGGGGTGATCGAGGTGACGGTGCAGGCCAGCGAGGAAATGATGCCGGGCGTGGTCAGCCTGCCCCATGGCTATGGCCATGGACGCCAGGGCGCGCGCTTGCAGGTAGCCGGTGCGCAGCCGGGGGCGAGTGCCAATGACCTGACCGACGAACACCTGCGTGATGGCGTTTCCGGCAATGCCGCCCTCAATGGCGTCCCGGTACAGGTCGAGGCCGCATGAAGCACGGCAAGGCCGAGCACGCTGCTCGGCTTTCCGATACAATGCGTCACCGTGCCGACGACCCTGTCGGAAAGTTCAGCCGAGGTGCTTCATGGATATCATCGATACAATCAAAGAGCAGATTGCCAACAACACCATTCTGCTTTACATGAAAGGTTCGCCGAATGCGCCGCAGTGTGGCTTCTCGGCCAAGGCTTCGCAGGCAGTGATGGGTTGCGGCGAGAAGTTCGCCTACGTCGACATCCTGCAGAACCCGGAAATCCGCGCCAACCTGCCCAAGTACGCCAACTGGCCGACCTTCCCGCAACTGTGGGTGGCCGGTGAACTGGTCGGCGGCAGCGATATCATGCTGGAAATGTTCGAAAAGGGTGAGCTGCAGACCCTGATCAAGGAAGCGGCCGCCAAGGCCAAGGCTTCCGAGGCCTGATCCGGCGCTTGCCGCAGGTAGCAAAAAGCCCCGCCTAGGCGGGGCTTTTTCGTTGCTGGCGAAACTTATTCTTCGCCCATCTGCGACTGCAGGTAGTTCTCGATTGTGATCTTGTCGATCAGGCCCAGCTGGGTTTCCAGCCAATCGATGTGTTCTTCCTGGTCTTCGAGGATGTCTTCGAGCACATCGCGCGAGCCGAAGTCGCCGGCGGTTTCGCAGTGGGCGATGGCAGCCTTGAGGTCGGCATGGGCCTTTTTCTCAAGCTTCAGGTCGCAGTCGAGCATCTCCTTGGTGTGCTCGCCGATCATCAGCTTGCCCAGGTCCTGGACGTTGGGGATGCCTTCGAGGAAGAGGATGCGCTTGATCAGCTTGTCAGCGTCCTTCATCGCCTGGATGGACTCTTTGTACTCCAGCTTGCCGATTCTGTTCAGGCCCCAATCTTCATACATGCGCGCGTGCAGGAAGTACTGGTTGATTGCGACCAGCTCGTTTCCGAGGATCTTGTTGAGATGCTGGATGACGCTTACGTCGCCTTTCATGATGGGGTCCTGCCCTGTAGAAGTTGAGCCAATACAGAGAAGTTTGAGCCCGACCTATCCCTATGTCAAACCTAAGTTATTGAATAATAAGTGAAAATTAATCGGAATAAGAATGTTTGTGAACCGCGTTCGAGCGCTAACTTATTGAATTGCAGGCATAAAAAAACCGGACACGGGGTCCGGTTCTTCGAATTTGGGGAAATTACGCCGCGTTGAATTCAACGGGGTAGGGCAGGGCGGCCTGCTGGCTCAGTTGCAGTTCGGTGAGGGTTTCGCGCACCACCTGCTTGGCGAGGCAGGCGCACTTGCCGCACTGGCTGGCCACATTGGTGGCGGCTCGCACTTCCTTGTAGCTGCAGCATCCTTCGTAGATCGCATCGCGGATCTGTCCATCGGTGACACCGACACAGAGACACACATACATAAAGGCTGACCGTCGCGGGTTGAGTCGATGCGTTGGAGAGTAATGGTAATGAGAATGCTTGTCAAAACACTTTGTGTAAGGTGCGCCCCAGAGCGACCGGCGGTCGAGATTCGGCCTGTCACGCAAAGCTGTGTATGATGGTCGGCCTTTGCTGGATCCGGGGGAACGTGTTCCGCCCGGGCAAGGTTTATCACCCCTCATCAGGAGAGATCGAATGAGCGTACTCGTTGGCAAACAAGCCCCGGACTTCACCGTTCCAGCCGTGCTGGGCAACGGCGAGATCGTCGACAGCTTCAACCTGGCCTCGGCCATCAAGGGCAAGTACGGCCTGGTATTCTTCTACCCGCTGGACTTCACCTTCGTCTGCCCGTCCGAGCTGATCGCCCTGGACAACCGCATCCCTGACTTCCAGGCGCGCAACGTGGAAGTGATCGGCGTGTCGATCGACTCGCACTTCACCCACAACGCCTGGCGCAACACCCCGGTCAACAACGGCGGTATCGGTCAGGTCAAGTACACCCTGGCGGCCGACATGACCCACGAAATCTGCAAGGCCTACGACGTCGAGTCCGAAGGCGGCGTGGCCTTCCGTGGCGCCTTCCTGATCGACACCAATGGTGTCGTTCGTTCGCAGATCGTCAACGACCTGCCACTGGGCCGTAACATGGACGAGCTGCTGCGTCTGGTCGACGCCCTGCAATTCCACGAAGAGCACGGCGAAGTCTGCCCGGCCAACTGGAAGAAAGGCGACAAGGGCATGAACGCTTCGCCGGAAGGCGTTGCCGCCTACCTGAGCGAGAACGCTGGCAAGCTGTAATTGCCACGCGCATAAAAAAACCGGCCCTGGTGGCCGGTTTTTTTATGCCCTGCGAGCATGTCGCGGTAGGCGGGCTCAATCGTTGAAATCGCGCCAGCCGCCCATTTCTTTCCAGCGATTGACGATCCCGCAGAACAGCTCGGCGGTCTTCTCGGTGTCGTAGCGCGCCGAATGCGCCTCGCGACCGTCGAAGTCGATGTCCGCGCTCTGACAGGCCCGGGCCAGCACGGTCTGGCCGTAGGCGAGGCCGGCAAGGGTGGCGGTATCGAAGCTGGAGAACGGGTGGAACGGGTTGCGCTTGATGTCGTTGCGCGCCACCGCGGCATTGAGGAAGCCCAGGTCGAAGCTGCTGTTATGCCCGACCAGGATCGCCCGCTTGCAGCCATTGGCCTTCAGCGCCTTGCGCACGCCGCGGAAGATATCGGTCAGCGCGCTTTCCTCGCTCACCGCCATGCGCAGCGGATGGTCCAGCTTGATGCCGGTGAACTCCAGTGCTGCCGCCTCGATATTGGCCCCTTCGAACGGTTCGACCCGGTGGAAGTAGGTGTGCTCGGGGAACAGGAAGCCCTTCTCGTCCATGCCGATGGTGACGGCGGCGATCTCCAGCAGTGCGTCGGTGGCGCTGTTGAAACCGCCGGTCTCGACATCCACCACCACCGGCAGGTAGCCACGGAAACGCTCGGCCATCGGGTGGCGTGAGCCGCTGCTGACCTGGCTGTCCTGGTCGTCTTCGTAAAGATCTTCGCTCACGCGTTGTCCTCCAGCAGGCGCCAGCGCAACTTCTCACCGGCGCGCAGGGGGATCACGGTATTGTCGCCGAATGGCAGGCTGTCCGGTGCGGTCCATTCCTCACGCACCAGGGTGATGGTGTCGGTGTTGCGCGCCAGGCCGTAGAAGTCCGGGCCGTGCTTGCTGGCGAAGCCCTCGAGCTTGTCCAGCGCGTTGCGCTGTTCGAACGCCTCGGCGTACATCTCAATGGCGGCGTAAGCGGTGTAGCAGCCGGCACAGCCGCAGGCGGCTTCCTTGGCATGCTTGGCGTGGGGCGCCGAGTCGGTGCCGAGGAAGAACTTCGGGTTGCCGCTGGTGGCGGCATCCAGCAGCGCCACCTGGTGGGTATTGCGCTTGAGGATCGGCAGGCAGTAGAAGTGCGGGCGGATACCGCCGACCAGCATGTGGTTGCGGTTGTACAGCAGGTGCTGGGCGGTGATGGTCGCACCGACGTTGGCCGGCGCTTCGCTGACGAACTGCGCGGCGTCGCTGGTGGTGATGTGTTCGAACACCACCTTCAGGGTCGGGAAGCGCTCGACCAGGCGGCGCATGTGCTCGTCGATGAAGCGTTTCTCGCGGTCGAACACGTCGATCTCGCTGCGTGTGACTTCACCGTGCACCAGCAAGGGCATGCCGGTTTCGGCCAGGGCCTCGATCGCCGGGAAGATATTGTCGATGCTGGTCACGCCCGAATCGGAGTTGGTGGTGGCGCCGGCCGGGTAGAGCTTGGCGGCGTACACGATCCCGCTGGCCTTGGCGGCACGCACATCGTCGGCGCTGGTGCGGTCGGTGAGGTAGAGCACCATCAGCGGCTCGAAGCGGCTGCCGGCAGGGCGTGCGGCAAGGATGCGCTCGCGGTAGGCAGTGGCTTCGACGGCGTTGCGCACCGGCGGAACCAGGTTGGGCATGATGATGGCGCGGGCGAAGGTGCGCGCCACGTCACCGACGGTGTGGGGCAGGACGGCACCATCGCGCAGATGGATGTGCCAGTCGTCGGGGCGCAGGAGGGTCAGGCGATCGGACATTGGAGATTCCAGGCGGGTCGAACTCAGAAGCCAATGCTACCGGAAAACCCCTGTTGGAGCACGGCTATCAAGTTTTCCGGCGGGCGACCGATAGCGTTCAGGTAAGCCGTCGAAATTTGTGGAGCCGCCCGTGCGCCAGCGTTACCTAGCCCTGTTCACCCTCGTTGCCAGCCTGCCGGCCGGGGCAATGACCTTCCAGACCCGCGTGGAGAACGTCGCCTGGAAAGTCGAGGGTGACCAGTTCGAATGTCGCCTGATCCAGCCGATCGACGGTTTCGGCAGCGGCGAGTTCGTGCGTCGCGCTGGCGAGCAGCCGACCTTCCAGCTGCGTTCGGACAGCAATGTCCTGGGCGCCGGCTCCGCCACCCTGCTGGCCGCCGCCGCGCCCTGGCAGCCCGGGCGCGGTGACATCAACCTCGGTGCGGTGCACATGGCCCGTACCGGCGTGCTGTTCACCTCCAGCCAGGGCCAGGCCAGCCGCCTGATCAACGGCCTGCTCGATGGTCGCAGCACCGTGGTGCGCAACTACCGCGGCGAAGGTGGCCGGCCGATGGAAGTGCATGTGATGCCGGTCAGTTTCGCCAAGGCCTACAGCGACTACCAGCTGTGCGCCGCCAAGCTGCTGCCGATGAACTACGACCAGATCCGCCAGACCCAGGTCGGCTTCCCGGGGGGTGGGATCGAACTGGACAGCTCGGCCCGTGCGCGCCTGGACGTGCTGCTGGACTACCTGAAGGCCGATCCGACGGTCAACCACATCGAACTCAACGGCCACTCCGACAACAGCGGCAATCGCCTGACCAACCGCGACACCTCGCGTCGACGGGCGCTGGCGGTGGCCGATTACCTCAAGGCCCATGGCGTGCCGGAAGAGCAGATCACCGTGCGTTTCCATGGCGAGCGCTATCCGCTGGCCAAGAACAACAGTGCCGCCAACCGGGCGCGCAACCGCCGTGTGAACATCCAGCTCGAGCGCGTGACACCGGTCGAGAAGCCGGTGGAGAAACCGGCAGCGCAGGTGCCGCCGTCGGCCCCGGCACCCTCCGCCACACCTGCGCCAACGACGCCTGCAGCCGCTGCCACGCCGTCCGCACCAGTGAAATCCTGAGTGCGACAGCGGGTCGCGCCCTCGACAATTCCTGTCGCTTTGTCGTCACAAGCTGTCGCCCCATTGTAAATTTTTCGGCAACGCCGGTAGAATCATCCGCTTTCCGTACAACCCCGTGGAGTGATGGCATGGCGGACGTAAAAAAGGTCGTATTGGCGTATTCCGGCGGCCTTGATACTTCGGTGATTCTCAAGTGGCTGCAGGACACCTACAACTGTGAAGTGGTGACCTTCACCGCTGACCTCGGCCAGGGCGAGGAGGTCGAGCCGGCCCGCGCCAAGGCCCAGGCGATGGGCGTGAAAGAAATCTACATCGACGACCTGCGCGAAGAGTTCGTGCGTGACTTCGTCTTCCCGATGTTCCGCGCCAACACCGTCTACGAAGGCGAGTACCTGCTGGGTACTTCCATCGCCCGCCCGCTGATCGCCAAGCGCCTGATCGAGATCGCCAACGAAACCGGCGCCGACGCCATTTCCCACGGCGCCACCGGCAAGGGCAACGACCAGGTGCGTTTCGAGCTGGGCGCCTATGCGCTCAAGCCAGGCGTCAAGGTCATCGCCCCGTGGCGCGAGTGGGACCTGCTGTCCCGCGAGAAGCTGATGGACTACGCCGAGAAGCATGGCATCCCGATCGAGCGCCACGGCAAGAAGAAGTCGCCGTACTCGATGGACGCCAACCTGCTGCACATCTCCTACGAAGGCGGTGTTCTGGAAGATACCTGGACCGAGCACGAAGAAGACATGTGGAAATGGAGCGTCTCCCCTGAGAACGCCCCCGACCAGGCTACCTACCTCGAGCTGACCTACCGCAACGGTGACATCGTCGCCATCGACGGCGTCGAGAAGAGCCCGGCCACCGTGCTGGCCGATCTCAACCGCATCGGCGGCGCCAACGGCATCGGTCGCCTGGACATCGTCGAGAACCGCTACGTCGGCATGAAGTCGCGCGGCTGCTACGAGACCCCGGGCGGCACCATCATGCTCAAGGCCCACCGTGCCATCGAGTCGATCACCCTGGACCGTGAAGTTGCTCACCTGAAGGATGAGCTGATGCCCAAGTACGCCAGCCTGATCTACACCGGCTACTGGTGGAGCCCGGAGCGTCTGATGCTGCAGCAGATGATCGACGCTTCGCAGGTCAACGTGAACGGTGTTGTGCGCCTGAAGCTGTACAAGGGCAACGTCACGGTCGTTGGCCGCAAGTCGGACGACTCGCTGTTCGATGCCAACATCGCGACCTTCGAGGAAGACGGCGGCGCCTACAACCAGGCCGACGCTGCAGGCTTCATCAAGCTCAACGCACTGCGCATGCGCATCGCGGCCAACAAGGGCCGTTCGCTGCTGTAAGCCTTTGGCGTACCCGAAAAACCCGGCCTCGGCCGGGTTTTTTCATGCCCGGGATTCAGGGGGAGGCGGGGCCTCGCCTTCCTGCATCGGCGACACCGAGAGGTGGATGCAGGTTCGCGTATCGAGGTTGTACAGGATCCAGCGCCGCTGTTGGCCGTGGGGACGCTCGATCATCCGCAGCACATGGTTTTCGATGAGTTTTCGGCTATCTGCGCCGGAGATGGCGATGATCATCGCCCCTTTGTCCCGTGCGGCAGGTGGGGACGGCGGCCTGTCCACCCCCGTGGCGCGTCTGTCCGGGGCAAACAGCGACCCGTTGTTGAAGTTGAGCGTAAGGAAGAACAGCACGGTAAGGAAGAACGGAAACCCTACCAGGAACCAGGTGTAGACAATCTGGCTGTCGTCGCTGAGAAACGGCAGCGAGGCCAGGGCGGACGCCTCGATCACACCGGCAAATACAGCGATAAGGGTCAACGGACTGATAGGGTCGCGATTCATGATGAGTGCCTGGCCATGCTTTGCCCATCAGTAGCTCGTTTTCCCGATTGCGATAAGCGTGGATCATTTCCCTGCCGGGTGATGCCCCAGGCTACGGCAGCGCTTTTTATCCAGTCTGTACAGTCGAAATTTCCCGCATGAAGTGTCACCTGTCGGCACTTGGATCCAATTCTGCCGACTGTTACTTTTTGGGGGCGACGAATATGCATCTATTACATTTTGTTAATTAGCTGCTTGTAGGAAGAATCTCTATTCACAGTAGTCCACTTCTTTCGGTGAATTTGCCAGGGAAACCGCTGCATAAATAATCGTTATGCTCGGGTGTGGTGGTCTATCGAACTAAAAATAACGTATCAATGGGAATCGCATGAATAAAGTGCTGATCGTGGATGATCACCCGGTCATTCGCCTGGCCGTACGCATGCTGATGGAGCGGCATGGCTACGAGGTGGTGGCGGAGAGCGACAATGGTGTGGATGCCTTGCAACTGACGCGGGAGTATCTGCCGGACATTGTCATTCTGGATATCGGGATCCCCAAACTGGATGGGCTTGAAGTGATTGCCCGAATGACCTTGGCAAGTCCCGGGACCAAGGTGCTGGTGCTGACCTCTCAGGCGCCGGGGCACTTCTCGATGCGCTGCATGCAGGCGGGGGCGGCGGGTTATGTGTGCAAGCAGCAGGAGCTGACCGAACTGCTCAGCGCGATCAAGGCCGTGTTGTCCGGCTACAGCTATTTCCCCAACCAGGCGCTGCACAAGGGGCGTTCGGGCGTAAGCGGCGCCACGGAGATGGAGATGGTCGAGCGGCTTTCCGGGCGGGAGATGATGGTGTTGCAGCAGCTTGCCCGGGGCAAGAGCAACAAGGAGATCGCCGACAGCATGTTCCTCAGCAACAAGACGGTCAGTACCTACAAGACGCGCCTGCTGCTCAAGCTGAATGCCCGCTCGCTGGTGGACCTGATCGAGCTCGCCCAGCGTCATGGGCTGGCCTGACAGCATCATTGAAAAAGCCTCCACTGGGGAGGCTTTTGCGTGCTTGTTCTACAAGTCGTAGTCGAAGTCGGCCAGTTGCTTCTGCAGGCGTCGTTCCTCGAGCATGTTGTCGATGGTGCGGCGTTTGCTCAGGTTGGTCTTGGCCGGTTCGGCCTGCGGCTCCACATCGTCGTCCGCACTCTGGAAATCGTCGTCGATTGCCAGCTCTTCTTTATCGGTGCTCATGCGTCACTCCAAGCCAAAGGGCCATTGGCCGTCCTTATAACGGGAATCGCAGAGCGGGTAAAAAAGATTTTTTCAATTGCCTCGGGTAGGTTTCAGCTATTGCCTCAATCGTCGGAAGTCTTGTGCTTGTATTCGCACAGGTCTTCGATCCGGCAACTGCCACAGCGCGGTTTGCGGGCCTGGCAGACATAACGGCCATGCAGGATCAGCCAGTGGTGGGAGTCGAGCAGATAGTCCCTGGGCACGAACTTGAGCAGCTTCTTTTCCACCTCCAGCACGGTCTTGCCCGGTGCAATACCTGTGCGGTTGCTGACCCGGAAGATATGCGTGTCGACGGCCATGGTGAGCTGGCGAAAGGCGGTGTTGAGCACCACGTTGGCGGTCTTGCGGCCGACGCCGGGCAGGGCTTCGAGGGCTTCGCGGGTCTGCGGGACTTCGCCGGCATGTTGTTCGACCAGCAAGCGGCAGGTCTCGATGACGTTCTTGGCCTTGCTGTTGTACAGGCCGATGGTCTTGATGTACTCGCTCAGGCCGTCGACGCCCAGGGCGTGGATGGCTTGCGGGGTGTTGGCGACCGGGAACAGGCGGGCGGTGGCCTTGTTGACGCCGACATCCGTCGACTGGGCCGAGAGGATCACGGCGATCAGCAGTTCGAAAGGGCTGGAGTAGGCCAGTTCGGTCTTGGGCTCGGGATTGTCTTCATGCAGCCTGCGAAAGATCTCCAGGCGTTTGGCGGCATTCATGGGGTCAACGGGTTCCTTGACGACGTGAGGCGGTATTCGATGGGCGCAGGTGATTGTACAGGCTCAGCAGCAGGCCGAGCAGTATCAGCGCGCCGGGCGCCAGCGCGGCGAGGTGCAGGCCGAGACCGTCGGCCAGCAGTTGGCGGCAGATGCCCAGGGCCAGGCCGGCCGTCAGCAAACCAAGCAGTCCGAGCCCCAGGAGGCGATATCGGCCAGGCTGTGCTGGCAGTTGCTCGCTGGCCAGGCAGGGCAGGGCCAGCAGCAGTGGGTAGAGGCCAAGCTGTTTGGCCAGGGGCATTGCCCAGGCTTGCAGGCCGAGGTGCAGGCAGGTCGCCAAGGCGGCGGCAAGTACTGTGCTCGCCCACAGACGGGGGCTGTGTTCCAGGTGACGGCGCAGAGGGGCCATCAAGGCCTGGTGCAGACCCACCAACAGGGCTGTGCAAAGGCTGATCGCGAGCGCCTGGATGATGGTGGCGCTTGCGCCGAGCAATGGCACCAGACTGATTGGCAGGAGCCAGAAACGGTTCATGGGGGCGTCTCACCGAGCAATGCGGGGCGATGCTGGTCAAAATAGCGCAGTGCATCCTGGATCGCCTCAATGACTGCCCTCGAGGTTACCGTCGCCCCGGCCAGCTGGTCGAACGCGCCCTGGTCACGCTTGATCGCCCAGGCCTGCTCGGAGGTATCGCGCAGTGTTCGGCCGATGAACTGGTCCAGCCAATGGCGCGCCGGGTCGACCAGTTGATCGCCAAGGCCTGGGCTTTCCTGCTGTTCGAGCACGCGCACGCCCACCAGGCGGCCCTGGCGGTCGATGGCGATCACCAACTCGATGGCACCGCCATAACCTTGGGCTCTGCTGTGTAGCAGAACAGCGCTGGTGACGCCCGACAGGTTGGCGCGGTAGGCGGCCAGCAGATGGCCATGGCTCAGCTTGGCGTCGGTCAGGGGCACGGGTGTTTGCAGTGGCCGGTTGTCGTAGCTGCCCGGCGGCAGCACCTTGAGCCACTGCTGTTCCTGCCACTGTCGCGAGGCCTCGGCAATCGGCCCGGCGGTGAAGCGCTGCCAAGCCAGCGTCGCGACAATCGCCAGCCCTGCCACCAGTAGCAGCACTGCGGCACTGCGCCAGCGGGCGGTCATGGGCAGGCCTGCTGGCGGCGTTCCGCCCAGCGATCCAGGGTTGGGGCGGCGAGGTTCATCAGCAGGACGGCGAACGCCGTGCCATCGGCGAAGCTGCCCCAGGTGCGGATCAGGTAGATCAGCAGGCCGGTGCCAATACCGAACAGCAGGCGGGCCAGCGGCTGCTTGCAGCCAGATACCGGTTCGGTGGCGATGAAGAAGGCGGCCAGCATGGTCGAGCCGGACAGCAGATGCAGCAGTGGCGAGCCGTTGGAATCGGAGCCTGAGCCATTCCAGCCCAGCAGGCTGGACAGGAACAAGGTGCCGAGCAGGCCGGCGGGGGCTTGCCAACCGAAGACCTTGCGCTGCAGCAGGAACACCCCGCCGAGCAGGAACGCGAGGTTGACCCACTCGGTGCCACGCCCACCCAGGTGGCCGAATGCCGGGTGGCCGGCGAACAGTTCGTCGATGGTCAGGCTGCGGTTGTGGCGCAGGACATCGAGTACCGTGGGACTGGCCCAGGCGTCGATCCGTTCGCTGGCGCCGAAAGCAAGGTTCAGACTTTCGACGAGCCCGGGGGCCTGGCCGGGCCAGTGGTTCATCTGCAAAGGGAAGCTCAGCAGGACGAACGCATAGCCGACCATGGCGGGGTTGAACAGGTTGCGTCCGACCCCGCCGAAAGCCTGTTTGCCCAGGCCGATGGCGACGCAGGCCGCCATCACGGGCAGCCACCAGGGTGCTTGGCTGGGCAGGGCTGCGGCCAGCAGTGCCGCGGTGACCAGTGCACTGCCGTCGCCAAGGGCGCAGGCGACCGGCATTCTCCGCCAGCGCAATAGCACAGCCTCGGTTGCCAGCGCCGCACAACTGCTCAACAGCAGGTTGATCAGAACCCCCCAGCCATGCAGCCAGAACAGCACCAGCAGGCCAGGGGCGCAGGCCAGCAGCACCAGCTGCATGGTGCTGCGCAGGCGCGGATCAGTGGTCGGCATGGGTTTGCAGGTCCTCGAGGTGTTGCACGGCGATGGCTTCCGTTGCCGGGGGCAGGGCGATGCGTGGACCCAGGTTCATTGGGTGAAGAGTCCGTTGAGTCCCGAAAACGCCATGGCCATCACCCCAGCGCCGATCAACTGGACGGGCAGGCCGCGCAGGGCTGCGGGTATTTCGGCATGGCGGCAGCGGGCGTCAAGATCGGCATACAGCACCAAGGCCAGCCAGAATCCCAGCGCGCCGACCATGGCCCACGCCAGAATCCCCCACCCGTCCACGCTGTCGCTGCCAAGCAGTAACAGCAAGCCTAGCACCCCGGCGTTTGCGCTTAGCAAGGGTTGCAGATCGTGCAGGGGCCAGTCTGGCCGAAAGCGTCGGAGCAGGTTTGGCAGTGTCCAGGCCAATGCCGCCAGCAAGGGCAGGAAGATGAACAATTGCAGGTCCTGCAACCCCATGGGCAGGAGAAATTGCCGGTGCAGCCAGACGCCTGCAGGTAGCGCAACGAGGACCAACAGGGCCGAACACAGGCCCAATGCATGCAGGCGCGCACGCTCGACCGGCTCGGCCTGCAGGACCAGGTGATTGACCAGCGCGGCGCTGACCAGGATCAGGACGTAGTCACTCATGGCGATGCCGAAAATCGGAGGGTGCCATCATTATCGGGCAGCGGGTGGCAGATGCAACTGCCCCGGCCAATTGGCCGGGGCAGGAGGGCTTATTTGATACGCTGGCCTGGCTTGGCGCCGCTGTCGGGGCTGAGCAGGTAGATCTCTTCACCGCCAGGGCCGGCGGCCATGACCATGCCTTCGGAAACGCCGAAACGCATCTTCCGCGGCTTGAGGTTGGCCACCATCATGGTCAGGCGGCCTTCCAGCTGGGAAGGATCCGGGTAGGCCGACTTGATGCCCGAGAACACGTTGCGGCGCTCGTCACCGATGTCCAGGGTCAGTTGCAGCAGCTTGTCGGCACCGGGCACGGCTTCGGCCTTGACGATCAGCGCCACGCGCAGGTCGACCGCAGCGAAGGTGTCGAACTCGATCTCGGCCGACAGCGGGTCCTTGGCCAGTTCGCCATTGCCCGCCGGAGCGGCCTTGGCTTCGGCGGCCAGCAGGTCTTCCTTGCTGGCGGCGACCATGGCCTCGACTTTGGCCGGTTCGATGCGGCTCATCAGGGCCTTGAACGGGTTGAGCTGATGGTTTTCCAGGCGCGACAGGTGGTCGTCCCAGGTCAGCGGGGCGATGTTGAGGAACGCCTCGGCGTCCGCTGCCAGCAGCGGCAGCACCGGCTTGAGGAAGATCACCAGCTGGCGGAACAGGTTGATGCCCTGGGCGCAGATGGCCTGTACTTCGTCCTGCTTGCCTTCCTGCTTGGCCAGCGACCAGGGCGCCTTGTCGGCGATCCAGGCGTTGGCGCGGTCGGCCAGGGCCATGATCTCGCGCATGGCGCGGCCGAAGTCGCGGGCCTCGTAGGCTTCGGCGATCGACGGCGCGGCGGCGAGGAAGGCCTCGGTCAGCTCGGGCGCGGCATCGCCGGCAACCATCACGCCGTCGTTGCCCTTGTGGATGAAGCCGGCGCAGCGACTGGCGATGTTGACCACCTTGCCGACCAGGTCGGAGTTGACCTTCTGCACGAAGTCCTCGAGGTTCAGGTCGAGGTCGTCGACACCGCGGCCCAGCTTGGCGGCGTAGTAGTAGCGCAGGTATTCCGGCTGCAGGTGGTCGAGGTAGGTGCGCGCCTTGATGAAGGTGCCGCGCGATTTCGACATCTTCGCGCCGTTGACGGTCAGGTAGCCGTGCACGTTGACCGCGGTCGGCTTGCGCAGGCCCGCGCCTTCGAGCATGGCCGGCCAGAACAGGGCGTGGAAGTTGACGATGTCCTTGCCGATGAAGTGGTACAGCTCGGCCTTGGAGCCTTCGTTCCAGAACGCGTCGAAGTCCAGCTCCGGACGGCGGTCGCAGAGGTTCTTGAAGCTGGCCATGTAGCCGATCGGCGCGTCCAGCCAGACATAGAAGTACTTGCCTGGTTCGCCCGGGATCTCGAAGCCGAAGTACGGCGCGTCACGGGAGATGTCCCATTCCTGCAGGCCCGAGTCCAGCCATTCGGCGAGCTTGTTGGCCACCGCGTCCTGCAGGGTGCCGCTGCGGGTCCACTGCTGCAGCATGGCCTGGAAGTCCGGCAGCTTGAAGAAGAAGTGCTGCGAGTCGCGCAGCACCGGGGTGGCGCCGGAGATCGCCGACTTGGGGTTCTTCAGTTCGGTCGGGGCATAGGTGGCGCCGCATTTCTCGCAGTTGTCGCCGTACTGGTCCTCGGCCGCGCACTTGGGGCAGGTGCCCTTGATGAAGCGGTCGGCGAGGAACATGCCCTTCTCGGGGTCGAAGTACTGGGTCACCGAACGGGTGGCGATGTGCCCGGCGTCGCGCAGGCGGGTGTAGATCAGGCTCGACAGTGCGCGGTTCTCCTCGCTGTGCGTGGAGTGGTAGTTGTCGAAGTCGACCAGGAAGTCGGCGAAGTCGGCGCTGTGCTCGGCCTGGACGTTGGCGATCAGCTGCTCCGGGGTGATGCCTTCCTTTTCCGCGCGCAGCATGATGGCCGAACCGTGGGCGTCATCGGCACAGACATAGATGCACTGGTTGCCGCGCAGCTTCTGGAAGCGCACCCACATGTCCGTCTGGATGTATTCCAGCATATGGCCAAGGTGGATCGATCCATTGGCATAGGGCAGGGCGCTGGTGACGAGAATCTGACGTGGCTCGGACATGGTGGCTCGGCTACTTATCTGGCTACGGGGTAAAAATGAGGGTGATCGGCCACTATAAAGGGCTGGCGAATTTATTTCACCCCAAGGACGCATCTGCTGACGATTGACGGGTTAGCATAGGCGCTTGTTTCGTATTCAGTTTGCCAATGGGAGCCTCCATGAGTGCCGTTACCCGTGCCGCCGTCGAAGGCGTGCTTCGCCAGTACACCGACCCCTATCTGAACCAGGACCCGGTCAGCGCCGGTTGCGTGCGCGCCATCGACATCCAGGGCGGGCAGGTCAGCGTGCAGTTGCAGCTGGGGTATGCCGCCGGTCTGTTCAAGGGCGGCTGGGCGCAGGTGCTGCAGACCGCGATCGGCAACCTCGATGGCGTGGCCTCGGCCAGCGTGAGCATCGACTGCGTCATCGCCACTCACAAGGCGCAGGCCCAGGTGCCGGCCATGGCCAACGTGAAGAACATCATCGCCGTGGCATCGGGCAAGGGCGGGGTCGGCAAGTCGACCACCGCGGCCAACCTGGCCCTGGCTCTGGCCCGCGAAGGTGCTCGGGTGGGTATTCTCGATGCCGACATCTACGGCCCGAGCCAGGGGGTGATGTTCGGCATCGCCGAAGGTACCCGACCGCAGGTGCGCGATCAGAAGTGGTTCGTGCCGATCAAGGCCCATGGCGTCGAGGTCATGTCCATGGCGTTTCTCACCGACGACAACACGCCGATGGTCTGGCGTGGCCCGATGGTCTCGGGGGCGTTGCTGCAACTGGTGACCCAGACCGCCTGGGACGACCTCGACTACCTGGTGATCGACATGCCGCCGGGCACCGGCGACATCCAGCTGACCCTGGCGCAGAAGGTGCCGGTGGCAGGCTCCGTGATCGTCACCACGCCCCAGGACCTGGCGTTGCTGGATGCGAAGAAAGGCGTGGAGATGTTCCGCAAGGTCAACATCCCGGTGCTGGGCGTGGTCGAGAACATGGCCGTGCATATCTGCTCCAACTGCGGCCATGCCGAGCACCTGTTCGGCGAAGGCGGTGGCGAGAAGCTTGCGGCGCAGTACGGCGTCGAGCTGCTGGCTTCCCTGCCGCTGTCGATGTTGATTCGCGAACAGGCCGACAGCGGCAAGCCGACCGCCATCGCCGAGCCGGAAAGCCAGATCGCCATGGTCTACCAGGAGCTGGCGCGGCAGGTGGGGGCGCGGATCGTGCTGCAGGAAGCAGCGGCGCCGGCGATGCCGAGCATTACCATCAGCGAAGACTGACGCGTTACCTGTAGGTTCGGCCTTGCCGAGGCGTCGGACCGGCCGGAAAGGGCCGCAGAGCGGCCCCGGCACTTTCTGCATCACCGCTGAAATCCTGGGGCCGCTTTGCGGCCCTTTCGCGGCGCAAGGCCGCTCCTACAGGGGCCGGCGAATAGCTTTTGAACAGGCACAAAAAAACCCGCCAATGGCGGGTTTTTTTTGAAAGCGAGGAAGCGAGATCGACTTAGGCGATCTGAACTTCTTCAGCCTGCATGCCTTTCTGGCCGCGGGTAGCGACGAAAGTAACAGCCTGGCCTTCTTTCAGGGTTTTGAAGCCGTCAGCTTGGATGGCTTTGAAGTGCACGAACAGGTCGTCGCCCGACTGAGGGGTGATGAAGCCGTAGCCCTTCTCATCGTTGAACCACTTAACAACACCGGATTGACGGTTGGACATTTTTCTGTCTCCTTGGACAAAGTTGATAACGGTCAGGAAAAACCCTGACCGGGACTGAGCGCAAAGAGAGCAGAAAATTCAGCGATGGGCCGATCAGGATCGTGCATCAAACTAGAGATTCTCGGTGTCACGTGCAGCACAGTGGCGCCACCTTAACCCACTTTCCACAACCTGCCAATGGCCAAGAAGCGCTTTGATGAAATTCGGATCGACGGCCTGTACAGGCCCCGTCCGGCGCGGGATAGGGCGAGGAAACTTTAACCCGGGCGTCGGGACCGGTAAGATGCACCTCTCGTTTTTTACCCCGCACTCTTCAGGACACCCCGCCATGAGCATCAAATCGGACAAGTGGATTCGCCGCATGGCGCAGGAACACGGCATGATCGAACCGTTCGTCGAGCGCCAGGTGCGCGGCGAGCAGGACAGCCGGGTCATTTCCTTCGGTGTCTCCAGCTACGGCTACGATGTGCGCTGCGCCGACGAATTCAAGGTCTTCACCAACATCAACTCGGCCACCGTCGATCCGAAGAACTTCGATGCCGGCAGCTTCGTCGACATCAAGAGCGACGTGTGCATCATCCCGCCGAACTCCTTCGCCCTGGCCCGCACCGTCGAGTACTTCCGCATCCCGCGCGACGTGCTGACCATCTGCCTGGGCAAGAGCACCTATGCCCGTTGCGGCATCATCGTCAACGTCACGCCGCTCGAGCCCGAATGGGAAGGCCATGTGACCCTGGAGTTCTCCAACACCACCACGCTGCCGGCAAAGATCTACGCCAACGAAGGCGTGGCGCAGATGCTGTTCCTGCAGTCCGACGAGGAATGTGAAGTCTCGTACAAGGACCGTGGCGGCAAGTACCAGGGCCAGCGCGGCGTCACCCTGCCACGCACCTGAGCCGACAAAGCGCGGGAATTGTTTCCGCGCCAGGCACTCCAATGAGAATACAGTTTCGGCGCGCATGCCGTGCGCCGGGCCTCGTCAGGAGCCGCCGATGAAACTCGACCCCGCAATCAGTGCCAAGCTGGCCGTCCTGCAGCCGAACCAGATCGGATTGCTGGCCTGGTCGCTGATGGCCCACCCGCCGGTCCACACACCGCTGCCGATGCAGGCCGGTGGCGTGCCGCACCAGCCCGATCCCGACACGCCGCAGCCGCCCGAACCTGGCGAGCACCCGCCGATGGAACCGGGCGAGCCCACCCTGCCCGACGAGCCGCCTCCAGCCCCAGTGGCCTGATTTTTCTCAGTTGCCCAGCAGGTAGCCGCTACGGCAAACCTGTTCGCCGGCCACATGGGCAACCACCATGCCCGCCGTGGCCATGCGTCGGATGCTGCGGGCGTAGAGCAGCCCGGTCTGGGTATTGCGCAGGGGTGTGACCCGGTCGTTGAGCGGGTCGATGACCTCGGCGATCAGCTCACCGGCTTGCAGGTACTGGCCGGGCGCGGCGTGGAACACCAGCAGCCCGCCGAGTGGCGTCATGACCGGCTCTACAGCCGCCAGCGGCGTTGCCGGGTGCACCAATGCGGGCATCGGGGCTGGCTGGCCCTCGATGACCCCGGCATGGGTAAGAAAGTCGAGAATCGCCTGGCAGTCCCGGGTCGCCAGGGGGTGGCTGACATCGGCCTGGCCGCGCAGCTCGATGGTCACCGAGAAACTGCCCTGGGGGATCGGGAAGCGTTTGCCGAAGCGCTGCTGCAACTGCCACCACACCAGGCTGAAACACTCATCGAACGACTGTCCGCCCGAGTCGGTGGCCAGCAGGCTGGCCTGCACGCCCAGGTAGCGGGCCAGCGGCTCCACCTGGGGCCAGGCCTCCGGGGTGGTGTACAGGTGCTCGACGGCTTCGAAGTCGCAATGCAGGTCGAGCACCATGTCGGCGTCGCAGGCCAGGCGTTGCAGGGTCAGGCGCTGCGACTGCAGCGGCGTGTGCGCGGGGTGGGCATCCAAACCCCGGCGCAGGTATTCGCGTATCAGCGCCAGGTTGTGCGCCGGATCCTGGGTGAGATGGCCTTCGATCTGGTCGCCGATGCTGTCGGACAGGTCGACGAACCTGCGGTTGAAGTTCTCGCCGCTCTGCAGTTCGAAACGGCCCAGCGGCGCGTCCAGCAGCACCTGCTCCAGGCCCACTGGGTTGGCCACCGGCACCAGGATGATCTCCTTGTGCAAGCGGCCCTGCTGCTCCATTTCCCCGAGACGCTGCTTCAGGTGCCAGGCCACCAGCATGCCCGGCAGCTCGTCGGCGTGCAGCGAGGCCTGGATGTACACCTTGCCGGCACCACGCGGGCCGAAGTGGAAACTGTGCAACTGGCGGGCGATACCCGGGACAGGGGAGAGCAGGTCGTGGGTCGAGTGGTGCATGGTGGTCCTGATATCAGCGTTTTTGGGCGAATGCTGGGATCAAGGATAGAAGCATAACTTTGGGAGTGGCGCACTATTCGGATCGCGGGCGCAATGGGGGGCCAGGCGATGACTCTGTATCGGCCATGAGATCGAGCGCCGCCAGCGCGACGCTTGATCTCGGACTGCAAAATGACCTACTTGCCAGGCACCAGGGTCAACCGCTGGCTGCCATAGGCACGGGCAAAGTTCTGTGGTTGCAGCGGCAGGCTGGTGAAGCGGCCCTTGAACCAGGCATCGAGCCCGTCGCTGTAGTGGCGGCTAGCCGGGTTGCCGGACTGGCCGTTGCTGGTCAGTACCTGCAGCGGTTCGGCCTGGCCGAAGTCGACGATCATCCGTGCAGAAGCCGGCAGCTGGGTGTCGAAGCCGTTCCCCCAGGCATAAGGGGTCAGGGCCAGGGTGCTGAAGTCGCCGCCCGCCGCCAGGGGCGCGCGGTCGAGCTTGTCGCCCAGGCCGTGGTAGGTCGGTGCCGGCCAACGGTACTGGTGCAGCTTACCCCATTGCCAGGCGCGGCGATCGGCGCCGAGCTGGGCGGTGCCGGTATCCATCGCGGCGGCCAGGCTGCGGGCGAGGATGGTCGGCTTGTCTTCTTTCTGCAGCGTGCCGCGATCATCCCAGAACGGGCTGTCCTCGCGCCCCAGCAGGTGATCGACCTGGGCGGAGTAGGACAGCTGGGCATTGCCGACGAAGGTCTGCCAGGCCGGGCTGGACTCCGGGCCCAGTTCGTCGAGGAAGGTCTGCCGGGTGACCGCCTGCAGGAATAGTTCATACAGCGCGGCATCGGCCGAGACCGGGCTCAGCCGGCCATCGAAGGCCTTGAGTCGGACCAGGGCATCGCGGGCCTTGTCGCGCTGCGCGGCGGGCAGGGCGTCAATGGCCTGCTTGAGCGGCTGGGCCATGCCGGGCGCGTCGAACATTTGCTTGAGCTTGTCGGCCAGCAGCGTCACCTGGTCGTTCTGCAGGGCCATCAGGCTGCGGCTGTCGTGACGACCGTTGCCGGCCAGCTGGGCCATGCGCTCAGCGCGCTCGGGGTAGTACCAGCTGCTCGACAGCTGCATGCCATAGCCCTTGGGCAGGCTGCGCTGGTTGGCGTGGCCGATGAAACCGGCGGGCGGATCCTGGTCGTAGGGGTGCAGCATCGCGTCGGCGTAGCCGTCCCAGTCATAGCGCCCGTCCCAGCCCGGCGAGGGCAGCAGGCCCTGGCCTTCGCGGCGGTTGGGGTAGCGGCCGCTGACCTGCCAGCCGATGTGCTGGGGCTCGGCGAATACGAAGTTCAACGCCGCCGCAGCGACCTCGCGGGTGCTGTCGAAGGCGCGCTCGATGTTCTGTGCGCGGGTCAGGTCGAACAGCGCGTCGAGGCTGCGATCCTCCTTGAGCTGCGGCAGGTGCAGGGCCAGGGCCAGGCTGCCATGGCCCGGCAGCAGGGTGCCGTGGCGGGTGTCGTACATCACTTCGCGCTGTGGGCGTTGACCACGGACGAAGAAGGTTTCGTTGCGTGCGCGGGCCTGCTGCCACTTGCCGTCGGCGAGGTAGCTCAGTTGGTTGCCCTGGCGGCGTACCTGCTCGAGAAACAGGTCCTGGTTGTCGGCCATTACCGCGCTGCTGCTCCAGGCCAGCTTGCCGTTGTAGCCGGCCAGCACGATCGGCAGGCCCGGCAGCGACAGGCCGGCGACCCGGTACTTGGTGGTATGGATCTGCACCGGGCTCAGTGCCCAGGTGGCGCGGCTGTCACTGGCCAGCAGGCTCTTGCCGCTGCGGCTGCGCTGGGGCGTCAGGGCCAAATTGGCTGAACCGGGGGCGCCCAGCAGGCCGAGGTCGGCCAGTTGCTGGCCGGCGGCGGTGAGTGCGTCGAGCCCTGGCAACTGGCTGGCCAGGTTCACCCCCTTGAGTTTGTCGACCTCGCCCTCGGCCAGTGGCTCGTCGGGGGCACCGGGCAGCAGCCAGGCGAGCTTGTCGGCACCGACTTTCTGCGCCAGGGTCAGGGCGGACAGTTCTTCCTGCAGGTTCACTGACTGGCTGAAGGCATAGAGGCTGAAGATCAGCGCCGAGTCTTCGGGTTTCCAGTATTCCGGGCGGTAGCTGCTGCGGGCGAGCTCGCCCGGCAGCTTGTCGCGGTAGCGGAACAGGTAGGCGTTGACCCCGCGGGCGTACACCTCGAAGAAGCGCTTCAGGCGCGGCGAGGCATCGGTGTAAAGCTGGCCGGCGCTCTGCTTGAGGTTGGCGGCGCGCATCAGGCGGTCCATCTCCAGGGCATCGGCCCCGGCCAGCTCGGCCAGGCGCCCCTGGGCCAGCAGGCGCATGGCGACCATCTGCTCGATGCGATCCCCGGCGTGCAGGTAGCCCAGGCTGAACAGCGCGTCGTGGAAGCTGCTGCTTTCGATCAGCGGCGCGCCCATCGCGTTGCGCCGAACCGAGACGTTCTGCGCCAGGCCCTTGAGCGGTTGCACGCCGGTCGTCGGCAGCACACTGTCCTGGTGACCACCCATCTGGCAGCCGCCGAGCGCGAGCAGGCCAAGCAACGCGGCAGCACTGCCGAGGCGGAGAGGGAAGGGCGGAAGGACGGGGGCGGCCATGACTAGGCTCCTGCAGGGCGTGGCGGGGTTCTGAAAGGCGCTAAGGTAGTGAGCGCGCAGTCGCCGTGCAAGGTGCCGGGAAGCTTTATTTACCAGTGGTAGTGCTGGTGCGTGCAGATCGCGGGTCAAGCCCGCTCCCACGACGATTTGCCGGGGAGCGGGCTTGACCTGCGGTGGCCTGATTTGACGTCGATCAGGCGCCGTGGCACTTCTTGAATTTCTTCTCGCTGCCGCACGGGCAAGGGTCGTTGCGGCCGACGTCCTTCAGGGCGTTGCGCACCGGCTCCTGGTGGCCGTGGTTGCAGTGCGGGCCGTGCACATGGCCATGGTCGTGGTCGTGGTGATGGTCGTGACCGTGGTTGCAGTCGGGGCCATGGACATGGGGTTGCTGGGTCATTGCGGGGTTACTCCGGTTGTAGATCGCCGGGGATTATCTCACCCCTTTGCGACAAGTGCAGGTCCCGATGGACGATCAGCCCGGTGGCCAGCTCGCCGCGTAGTTGGTATTGCAGGGGTTGCCCACTCTTGAGCAGCTTCGCCAGGGGCTTGAGGTGCTGCCAGAGGTTGGTGCGCACGGTGATCTTGAAGGTGCGCCGGGCCTGGCCGCCAACGCTGCGCCACAGGCTGGCCTCGTCCTCGGCCAGGAGCAGGTCGCCCAGACGCACCGAATAGGTCAGGTGGCGGATGAACAGGCGGCTGTCGTTGGGGTTGTCGACCCGCAGGTGCAGGACGAACTCCTGCTGGTGCAGACGCATCTTCACCGGCTCCACCTCGATCAGGTGCAGCCGTGGCTCGCGCCAGGTGTCGTCGCCCCAACTGGCGCAGCCCGCCAGCCAGCCCAGCAGCAGGCCGAGTGTGAGCAGGCGGGCCAGGGGGCGCATGTTCAACTACCGAGGTAACTGGCGCAGCATTTCTTGAATTTCTGCCCGCTGGCGCAGGGGCAGGGGTCGTTGCGACCGGCCTTGAGCGCCACGGTCGGGTCGATGAAGTACCAGCGTCCGGCATGCTGAACGAATGCCGAGCGCTCGCGGTGCTGGTGGTCGCCTTCCAGGTCGTGCCAGCGCGCGGTGAAAGTGACGAAGGCGTGCTCGGGTTGCCCGCCCAGTACCTCGGCGCTTTCCACCTCCAGCCCCAACCAGGTGCTCTGCGCGCTCCAGGCCGCCATGGCGGTGCGATCCAGCTCGGCCTGCTGGGCCGGCAGTGTGGTGTCGACCAGGTAGTCCACCAGGCCCAGCACGTAGGCGCTGTAGCGCGAGCGCATAAGGGTCTGGGCGTCCGGCGCCGGGGTGCCGCTGTGATAATGCCCGCAGCAGGCGTCGAGCAGGTTGCCGCTGCCGCAGGGGCAGATCGAGACACTCATCCGGTCACCACCAGTACTTGCCGAAGTTTTCAGGGTTGGCCCAGAACTTCGCATTGAGCCAGTCCGGGACCTGCTTGTAGTCATGCAGATCATAGGTGAACAGGCTCAACACCTGTTCGTCACGCTGGAATTTCTCGCTGGCCGAGAGTGCCAGCGAATAGAAGTCGGTGTCCTTCCAGCCGCAGGCGTTCAGGTCCGCCAGCACCGCGACGCGGCTGGCATTGAGGTTGCGGATGCCGCCCAGCAGCTCCAGGCCGGTGCGCTTGGGCAGGTGCTCCAGGCAGTCGACCAGTACCGCCAGGTCGAAGCGTCGGGCCGCCTGTTCGGCGGGGAGCGGACCGGGTGTGGCGACCTCGATCCGGGTCTCGGGATGGGCGGTGGCGAAGGCCTCCAGGGCCGGGAAGCGGCTGCCCACCAGCAGCAGCTGGCGCGGGGTGAAGCGATCGAGCAGGGCGGCCAGGGCCTGCTGCGGCGTGCGTTGTGAGAAAACCTCGGTCATTGCCATTCCTCGTTCAGGTCGCTCAAGACTAGCGGTCCTGGGCGATCGGGCAAAGAGGCGCGTCGTCACGTCGTGGCTTATTGCTGGCAGAGCGGTAATCGCCGGTCTTTACTCCCAGAGCATCGGTAATGCACCGATTCCCCCTAGGAGAAGCAACAAGATGAGCATAGTACGCACAGCGATACCCCTGGTTCTGCTCACCAGTGTGTTGACTGGTTGTGCAGGTTTGCAGAAAACCGACTGGCCGAAGTGTGCTGCCGTCGGGGGCGTGGGTGGCGCGGCCCTGGGCGCGATCGAGAGCTCCAGTTGGGCTGGCTGGGGCGCGTTGCTCGGTGGCGGCCTGGCGGCCGGCTATTGCTGGGCCCACGGCGATGGCGACGAAGACGGCGATGGCGTGCCGGACAGTCGCGACAAGTGCCCCGGCACCCCGCGTGGCGTGCAGGTCGATGCCAACGGCTGCCCGCCAGAGCCGGCACCGGTGGTCGAGGAAGTGGTGGTGCAGAAGGAAGAGGTCATCGTCATCCGTGATGTGCGTTTCGAGTTCGACTCGGCGCGCCTGACCGCCACTGACAAGGAGCGCCTCAACACCATCGCGACGCGCCTCAAGCAAGAAGCCCCGGGCGCCCGCCTGAGCGTTTCCGGCCACACCGACAGCGTCGGTTCCGACAGCTACAACCAGAAGCTGTCCGAGCGTCGTGCCCAGTCTGTGACCAACTACCTGGTCGAAAGCGGCGTACCGCGTGCCAGCTTCGTCTCGGTGGTGGGCGCTGGTGAAACCCAGCCGGTGGCCGACAACGCCACTGCCGATGGCCGCGCCATGAACCGCCGCACCGAGATCAAGATCCAGCGTTGACCGCCGTGCGCCCGCGCCTTGAGAAGTGGCGCGGGCGCGTCTTTACTCCTGTGTGACCGGTAGCGGCCGGTGACACAGGAGCAATCACCATGCGTGTTTTGTCGAAAGCGGCACTGCCGTTGGTGGTGGCGACGAGCCTGCTTACAGGCTGCGCCACTCACAGCGATGGCAGCGCGCCCCTCAATCAAAGGACCTGGCCCATCTGCAGCCTGCTTGGCGGACTGGTCGGCGGCGGCCTGGGCGCCATCGAGAGTTCCACCTGGGCAGCCGGTGCCGGTGCTGCCGGAGCCATTGCCGGCGGCCTGATCTGCTATGCCCAGGATGGCGACGAGGATGGCGATGGCGTATTCGACCGCCGCGACCGCTGCCCGGACACCCCGGCAGGCACCCAGGTCAATCACATGGGCTGCCCGTTGCCGCAGTACCCGGCGTCGGCCCCTCAACCGGAACCTGCGGCAACTCCGGAGGTGATTACGCTCGACGACCAGGGCCAGGTGCTGTTCGCCTTCGACTCCGCCAAGCTGACCCAGGGCGCCCAGCAGCGCCTGCAAGGTTTGCTGCCCAAGCTCAATGACCCCAGCGTGGCCAGTGTCAAGGTCATCGGTTTCACCGACAGCGTGGGCTCGGACAGCTATAACCAGCGCTTGTCCGAGCGCCGCGCCAGCGGTGTTGCCGAGTACCTGATCAGCCAGGGGCTGGCGCCGAACAAGGTGACCAGTCAGGGTCGTGGCGAGAGCGAGCCGGTGGCCGACAACGACACCGACGAGGGTCGCTCGCGCAACCGACGGGTGGAGCTGCACCTGAACTGAGCCCCTCTGGCGCATGCCCTGGCAGTAGGGTTACTGTTGCCGGCACGGCCCGCTCGAACGGGCCGCGCCGACATAACAACAATCCATGGGGGCCGGACATGAAGTTCATCCTGGGCCTGGGCAAGGCTCTGACGGTGGCGTTCTGGGGCGTGGTGCTGTTCAACCTGTTCATGCCGCAGCCGTTGCCGCTCAATCTGCTGATCAATGCCGCGGGTATCGTCCTGCTGTCGCTGCATGCGCTGGAGGTGCTGTTCTTCAATGGCAGCTTGCGCGGGCGCAGCCATCGCTGGTTCGACCGCCTGCAGATCCTGCTGACCGGTATCTTTCACGTCATGTCCATCCCCCGTCCGCAGGAGGCGTCGAGCCATGCGTAAATTGATGTTGCTGGCCGCGCTGGCCAGCCCCCTGGTCCAGGCCGAAAGCCTGGAGGTCGCCGCCCATTCGATGCTGCGTCTGCCCAACAAGGCGGCCAGCGTGCACCTGGAGCAGTTGCGGGTGGCCGATTCGGCGACGCTGTTGCTGCCGGCCACGCTTACCGAACTGAAGATCGACCGGCTCGAGCTGGGGCGCGATGCGCGGATCGCGATTGCGCCGGCTGAGCGGGACCTGAGTATCGAGGCTTTGAGTGCCTACCTGGGCGAGGGCAGCGAGTTCAGTGCGCCTGGGGCGCCCGGGACCTATGAGCGCGCGGCGCGGCCGGGGCGTAACCTGGATCTGCGGTTGCAGGCGCTGGAGGCGGATCGGCTGTCGATCGACGCCCGGGGCGGGGCTGGGGCGCCGGGGTATGTCGGGCTCGATGGGGCCAATGGCAAGCCCGGGGGGTGTACCTGGGGGCAGGCCAGCCGTGGGGCCAATGGTGATGATGGTGGCAATGGGCATGATGGGGCTTCCGGCGGGCGGGTTCGTCTGGCGGTGCCTGAAGGGTTTGCGCAGGAGCGGATTGTGGTGAGGCTTGATGGTGGTGCGCCGGGCAAGGCGGGGGCTGCTGGGAAGGCTGGTTTGGGTGGGGCTAGTAAGGGGTGTCTGGTTTATCGGACTGATGCTGGGGGGAATGGGCGGCCTGGGCAGGCCGGGCAGCCTGGGTTGGCTGGGGGCTCGGGGGAGTTGATTCTTCAGCGGCTTTGAGATTGTTTGGTTAGTGTTAGTTGTTTGGTTGTTTTAGTTGGTGTTGAGGGTTGTATGCGCATTCATTTGCGATGTCGACGCTTA